>JANYEQ010000004.1 GCA_025363015.1 Bacteroidota bacterium | reverse complement strand
CAAGCATCGGCACCACCAACACCAATAGCAATCATACCCAAACCACCAGCGTTAACGGTGTGGCTATCGGTACCAATCATCATTCCACCGGGGAAAGCATAATTTTCTAAAACAACTTGGTGAATAATACCTGCACCGGGTTTCCAAAAACCAATACCGTATTTGTTAGATACAGAGCCTAAAAAATCAAACACTTCTTTACTTTCGGCGTTACCAAAAGGTAAATCTATTTTAGCGCCCGATTTTGCTGTTATTAAATGATCGCAATGCACGGTACTAGGCACAGCCACTGTTGGGCGACCAGCTTGCATAAATTGTAATAATGCCATTTGTGCCGTTGCATCTTGCATAGCCACACGGTCTGGATTAAAATCTACATAAGAACTACCGCGTGGGTAATCTTTTAAAGCGGTATGTGCATCTAAATGCGAATACAGAATTTTTTCGGCTAATGTTAGTGGACGGTTTAAAAATTTACGAGCAGCTTCAATACGCGAAGGCATGTTAGCATAAACTTTTTTAATCATTTCAATGTCGAAGGCCATGGTTTGAGTTATTGGTTAATAAAAATTAGTTATTGGTGTTTTGTTATTATTTTTTAATAATATGCTTCAATAAAATTGCGTTACGAAATTAGGAAAATATTTTTAAAGTAACCTATTTTTAGGGATTAATGTTGTTTTGTTGTTGTATGATTGTATGGATTTTGTAATATTTGATGGGTTAGGTTTTAAACATCCTTGGTTTATGCTGTTAATAAACAAGTATTAGAATTTTATAGGATTAATTTAGTTTATTTTTTTGTTGCGAAGGATTAGAAACGCAATTGCTAGCACATAAAATCCTAGGATGTTGAGGATAGTAAGGCGGTAATATCATTGTACAAATTTATTTCTACTTCGTTTTTAGCAGTATTGAAGCCCGTTGATGGGGTTTTAAATTTCCCTTGATATATTTGAATTATTTGTGGCTGGTTTTCGAAATGAAAGAGCAGCTCAATATATTCTGTATTTTCTGCAAAAGACAGCATCTCATCTCCATTAGGGTTTATTTTTTCTATTCGGGCAATTAAATCCTGAATAACTTTCTCATCGTTAATTTCACCAAATTTATGTATTTGGTGATTTGATACGCTCTTGAATTTTTTTATTTCAAGCGATGTACAATTTTTATTTATAAACCAACGGTTTTCCATATTCGTTTGTGCTATTGAGTAAGCGTTTATATATAATAAACCTTTAAACAAATATATGCTATTTAGGTTAAAGCAAAATGCCCTAAACAAATTAATGTTTAGGGCATTTTATAAGTTAACTATTTGGTAACTATGTTATTGTATTACTATTTTTTTAGTTGTAATTACTTTTTTATTAGATATAATTTTTACAAAATAAATACCTGATGTTAAGTTACCTTTTTCGAGTATTACTGGTGTGCCACTAAAGTTGATGAATTTAACTTCGTTGCCCATAACATCTATTACGCTGATGATACCGTTTTTTATTTCGTTACTAAAAGCAATGGTCGTTTGGTTAATAAAAGGATTAGGGTAAATAGCCATTTCTGAATTTTGAACTTGTTGTTTAATACCCAAAGGTGGTGCATATTCGTAAGCACCAATATCTATTGTTCCTCCCATTACACTGCGAGGTGATAATGAACTTGTAAAAACAGTGTACATAAATAAAGGCGTTAATAAATAACCATTGCTAGCGCTACCAGCATTGCTGCCTTGATTAATTAATACTGTTGAAGAGGCGGTAAGATTATAATTTCCTGCGGATGGATTTACAAAGCCAAGGGTAGTGTAATCGCTTACATAACTATTACTTAAGGTATCAATAACTGCTGGCGAGCCTGTAAACCATGTATTACTGGCTCCTGGAAGAGATGCAAACACATTGTTTCTAAACTTAAAGGTGGTAATGCCCGAGGTAGCAAAATTTCTAAAAAAGTATACGTTGCCAATGTATTTATTGATGACTGTATTGTTAATAAAGTAAATTTCGTTAATGGGATTTGTAGCGGCATCAATACTGCAAATGCCATGATTGGCACCAGATGTACCCTGAATGATGACATTACCCATAACTATACACAAACCACCTTGTGCCAAATTTAACTCCCAACTGCCATAACCAGCCGCTTCATCAATATAATTATTTAAAATCCAACTGCGTTGTGCTCGCGTTTTTACTGAGTTTGCTTGCCCTCTGGGATCGTGAAAATAATTGTTTTTTACTACTAATGTATCTGCACTTGCGCTAATGTATATATGATGTTCATAACCAAAGTAGGCATTGTTGGTGCCTGCATATCCATTATTCGTAAATTCATTTCCTTCAAGGGTTATATTGCTATTGGTGATAGACCCATTACCTTCTAAAATACCATTTTGACAGTTAACAAATTTGCAATTTTTAACCGTTAAATCTTTTGATTGGTATCTTATACCTGCACCGTTTCCACCATTTCCATCAGAAACCTGAGCACCATCAAACACAATATTTTCGATATAGGCATTATCGCTTACGCCCGGTGATTGAAAAACCCAAATACCTTTACCGTTAGGAATATCGCCAGAGTATTGAATAATAGTTCTGTTTAAACCTATACCTAACCCAAAAAACTTAAGGTTTTTTTTATTCCATGTTACAGCATCATTACTGTAAACACCACCATATATTTTTATGGTATCACCATCAGACACCAATGCATTTACTTGGCTTGGCAGGGTGTATATTTGCGCTGGGCCAACATACCAAGTAGTGGCTAGTGCAGCATTGGTAAATACACTTACAAATATGATTAAAAGTAATAATTTTTTCATGTGGTTTTAGTTTTTAATTTTCCCTACTCTTTACCGGATTTTCGGGTTCTCCTTTTTATTTGGTGTTACCTATTATAAATAATACAATACTACATAAAAATGCTGGCCTTTTTTTTAAAGCATAAATATTTTTATAGTTGATAAGGATTTAAAGTAATGTAATATTTTAAACCGTTATTAACCCGAATACTATAACAACGAGGGCATTTAATAAGCATTTGCAAATTAAAACCTGACTATTTTTCGAGAATGTTTTTTAAGTTAGAAAAGCTTATATCCATATCTTTTGCCAACATTTTTTGTACCAAAGAACTCATAATATTCATTGGATAAGGCATTTTACCAGTATTAGTCCATGTTACTTTTGTTTTATAATCTGATATCGATTCGGTTAGTGTGTTAGAATAGGCTATTGATTTCATTGGCCTTACAAAGCGAACTTCTGTTTCAATATTTTTACCCTCTACCAATTTTATTATTTCTTGTTCACCTTCACCTGCTTTATTATTTCCATTCCAACCATAAACAAATCCAATGGTTCCGTCGGTTCCTTTAAATTCTCTTTTCATATCAGAATCAACCATTACCCATTTATTAAATTCATCTTGATTTTTTAACTGTTTTAAATAATCAAAAACTTTTTGTTTTGGAGCATCAATAATAATTTCAGCGTGACTTTTGTATTCCTTTTTCATAAACAATGCAATAATTAACACAAGTGTTATAACACATGCTAGTATTATTAAAATTAGTATTAAGATGTTCATTTTGATTCTTTATTTAATTAATAATTTATGTTTTAGTTTAAAAAGTAAAACTATGTAAGTTTAGTAAAAATTAACGCTTTTACAAAAAATGAGCAAAAAACAATTGTTACAACAACAACTAGTTTAATAGTTAGCTATTTAATTTTACATTTAGTTTTAAAGAAGTTTTAACGAAACCTGATGAGAAATTTAAAACTGAATGTAATGTAAGTTAACTAAATAGATTTAAAAGATTATTTTATTGGTAAATGGTAAAAAATGTTATTTGTGAGGTAAAATTCACGTATATTTATATGAAAATTTATCAAAATGCTACTTATGAAAAAACTTTACTTACTGTTTGTTGTATTATTTTTAGGGATAAAAACATTTGGGCAAGGGGGGTATATCACTATTTCGTCTACAGTGCCAAGTAGTATTACTATTTGTGGGCAAAGCAAGGTTTTTTCGTTTACTATTAATAATCCATCGGCATTTAATTTAAGTAATGTAACAGTTAGTTTAACAATGCCATCGGGTATTAATTACCAACTAGGCTCGGTTACTAATGCTACGCAGGTAAGTATAGTGCCTATTAATGCGCCTACCTTTACGCTGGCAAATATTGCCTCTTTAACATCGGTAGTGGTAAGTTATACGGCTAGCGCCGATTGTAATATTTTAGCCTATTTAAGTAGTGGGCAACCTACCGAAAATAAAATTCGAGTAAATTATACGGCAGGTAGTAATAGTACTTTTGATAACCATACCACACAACTTTATTTAGTAAAACAACCCAATGTAAGTATTACAAGTATTACTAATCAATCTTACAGTGGTAGCATTGGCGGTACGTTTAGCAGATGTATTACTATTACAAATGGTGGTACTGGCGAGTTAAGCACTTTTACAATTACCGATGTACATGGCTCGGGAATAGTAATTACAGCCGCATCACCTGGTGTATGGACGAGTGCTGGAGGAACGGAAACTTACCTATTGGCGGGAACTAATTTTACGGCAATTGGCAATGGTAATAATTTGTTTGAAACTGGGGAAAGCATTACTATTTGCGAAACAGTAAGTGTTACCAATTGTTCGTCTGTTTTTTCGAGTTTTACGTCTGGTTGGGGTTGCAATGGGCAATCGTGTCAAACATCAGTATCTACTGCCAATGTAATATTTCCAAACTTTGTACCTAATTTAGTAATTACCGCAATTCCTTCAGCTAACCCTTGTTTTGGGATAGGTAATTTAAGCCAACAAACACTTAAAATTGTAAATACAGGGGCTGGACAAGCCATTAATACGTTTTTAAATTTTTATCAAACCTCTGGTCCTACTTATATTGATCCTAGTCAGCAAACCGAAATAATATTATCAAGCATTACCATAAAAGTAAATAGTGGTGGAACGGTATCTATAGCTGCTACCACAACCTCTGCTGGCACCGCTTATTCGTGTTTATCGGCTAGTCCTAAGGCTGGTGTGGGAATAACAATACCCACTATTAATTCGGGTGATACCGTGAGGATAAGTTGGCAAACACAAAGTTGTTGTAATGTGGGCGGGTATAACTATGCAAATGGTTGGGCTTATAGTGCCACTTACCAAAGTATTTGTTTAAACAATTATTCGGTACCTGCTGCTTGGGGGCAAGTATATCGTCAAAATTATATTTTTAATTTAGTAAATAATGGGTCGCCATCTACCTTAATAGGTGGGCAAACGGCTACCTTTAGTTATTTACTTAATAGTTCTTATCAAAGTTCTCAGGCCTTGGCCGATGCTTATTTTAAAGTTACGTTTACGGTAACACCTTGCTATACCTACTCAGCAAACACCATAAAAATTATTAATGCCTATGGTACGGCAACATGGGTACCATCCAGCGTTACACAAGTAGGAAGTGTTATTACGGCTATTTTTTCGGGTTCGCCACCGTTTAACTCTACCTTATATAGTACTTTAGAACAAGCTCAAATTTTAATTGATTTAACAGGTAATTGTAGTATGTGTACCAGTGGGCCAGGAACTATTGGCGTTAGTACGTTTTATTCGCCTTCGGCAGCCTGTGGATGCGAAATACCTTTTAATACCAATAGCTTTAATTTAAATTTAGTTTGCCCTGTGGTATGCGAGGGTTTAAATTTTTTAAATTATGATATAAAGCGAACCAGTTATGGCTTACCCGATAATAACGACGATGGATTACCTGATGGAGTAGGTGTTGTAAACTTTACAAAAATAAAACGTAATAGGGCTATGTTTGGCGACACGGTTACCTCTAGTTTTTATGCTAAAGTTAAAACAAGTGTAACACATCCAACGTGGCAGTATTGTTATGCAAGCTCTACAATTTTAAATGGAAATAATTTATCATCTTTAGGTGGTAAATTAAAAATATACCGTGCCAGTTTATTATTTGGAACTTGTACTATTGGTAGTGTTACTGCAGTAGCACCCGTAGCTACATTTAAATACGATTTAAGTAGCGCAGCATTAATAGCAAGTGGTGGAGTTACCCCAGGTTTTGTGTATTTAGATAACGACTCGTTAGTTTTTGAACCTCAATACAAAGTAACTACAAATACAGGTGGTACAATACTTCCTGCATCAACTACAAATACGTTTATAGTATCTGATATTGCAAGTCCTACTAGCACACTTAATATGTTTTCGTGTAATACGTTTCAGGGTAATTTTTCTATTATTGGATACTATTTTACAAATTATGGGCCTGATAGTTATAGCGCTACAGATTGTAACCAAGTTGTAATTTCTCAAAACTATTATTTATCAATAGGGCCATGTTGTAGTAACTATGCAGGTGGTAATTTGTTTCCGTTTGAATATAGAAATTGGGCAAGAATAGATACCTTAAAAACCATTGTACCCGTTGGGTATAAATTTGTAGCAGCTAAATTTTATGATGTGAGAACAAGTGGAACGTTTGCGGGAAGTAGTTCGGCAGTATATACAATTGCCCCATTAAGTAGTGCAACAAATACATTAGAATTTCCGGTAGGTTCATTTTTTACAGGGGCATCCACGCCGTCTATTACTCCAAGTGATGATGGCTTTTATGGCGTATTTACGGCAACCTTTGAACCCAGTTGTGCCGTTATACAAAATATAGCGCAACCTATAGGTTATAATTGGACATTTAAACCCAGTGCATTTTTGCCTCAGGCTTATGTGCCTAATACAAGTAATACATATGGGCAAGACGCCATCACTTATATAGGGCCCTCTATATTTTTACAATCGTTATTACCAAATATTAATGCTACTAGTAATGTTGTGGTGTGGGATATATCTTTATCAAACACTACCAACTCACCAGCCAATAATACTTGGTTTACGGCACCTACAATATCTGGTATTACCATAAATACGGTGGTAGATTTGGGCACAAGTGCTACATTAACTCCAGTTGGTGGCATTTACCAAATAGGTACACTACCAGGCGGCGGAACTATAAAAAATTATAGATTATATGGAACTTATACCTCTTGTTCGCAAGATAGTATTGTGGTGCAAGCAGGTTGGAATTGCCAAGGCTATCCCACCACACTTGCAAGTTACCCATGTACTACAAAAAAAATAACCTTAAAAGCTACACCACAATCGCCATTATTAATAACTAATGTAATAACGCCGGCCACGGTTGTTAATTTGTGTGATACTGCAAGTTATGAAGTTATAGGCACTAACGTACAACTAGGAAGTGTGTATAACTTAACAGTGAGTGTAAACATACCACCAGGTGTAATAATTATACCGGGTAGTTCGCAAATGGCTTACCCTGTTGCAAGTCCTTATATTACTATCAGTAATCCAACATATGTTGGCGGTACAATTTATCAATATTATATATCCGTAGCATCGCCAAGTATTGGTGCTAATGGTTTACCAGGTATTTTGAGTACGGGTAACAATTCGGTTAAAATCAAATTTAAAGTGCGAACAACCTGTGGTTACACATCGGGTAGTTTGGCTAGCTTTAGTTTTTTTGGAGTAAGTGGTTGTGGTGCTTCAACGGGGCAGTTAGTATCGTTATCTTCGCAATTAGGAATAACAGGAGCATCAGCACCTTATACCACAAATACAGTTTTAAAAAGTTCGTTTATTTCGCCATGTAATAATAGTTCAGTTTTAAGAGTATCATCGCAAAATTTGGGAGGTATGTCGTTTGGTAATTCTGATACCATTAGAGTTACTTTACCAATTGGTGTAACTTATGTTGGCGCATCGTTTGCTGGTATTAGTAATCCACCATTAAATACCATTCCGGTTATCTCTATTTTAAATAGTAGGCAAAATTTAGCATGGAAATTCCCAGTAGGTGTAGCACCTAATGATAGCACTGTATTTACAATAAATTATGTGGGTAACCCAAATTTATTAAGTTGTAACATTTCTAATTTTGAAGCAAAAACTACTACGAGTTCAGCCTTATTATGCACATTAACAGGAAGCCTATGCGGAGTGCAAGTAATTACTGGTGGAGATACGTTACCAATTTTTACTTATAAAAGTTATTTAACTTTAAGTAATGCCAGTGGCTACTCAATACCTAACCCGCCAAGTGGCGAAACGGCTTTTGTTACCTTTACTATTAACAATACTGGGCAAACATTAAACGCGTCAAACAACACAATTATAAGTTATTATAACGATGTAAATTCGAACGGAATTTATAATAGTGGCGATATTTTAATTACCCAACACACCCTTAATGTTGCTATACCAGCAAATGGAACTTATGCTTACAGTTACACTCTAAATATACCATCAGGGGCAGCTTGCCACTATATTGCGGTAATTGATACAGCTTTAAATCATTGTTCGTGCACATCGTCGCAATTGGTTTTAAATTTACCTTTAAAAAATATAGCTACTCATAGTACCGTACTTTGCCATGGGCAAACAGCTACATTGGGTTATAGTGCTATTACAGGTTATACCTATAGTTGGACACCTGTTACTAATTTAAATTCGGGAAGTAACTCAAACCCTACTGTTACTGCTGTTAATAGTGGTACTGCGCCAAGTGTTATAATTTATACCCTATCGGTAAATAGAAATAATTGTATTGCAAATGATACCGCAAAAGTTACTGTTAACCCTAACCCTAATTTAACATTAAGTGCCATTAGTAATACAATATGTGTGGGAAGTAGCACTAACATTTTAGCAGGCGGTGCAACAAACTATACTTGGAATATTCCGACAGGCCTAAGCAACAGTACAACTTCAAACGTAATTGCTAGCCCTACGGTAAGTACAAATTATACCGTTACAGGTACAAATGTATTTGGTTGCAGTTCGTCATCCATAACAGCAGTAATGGTAAACCCATTACCAAATGTAACTGCTACAAGTAATAGTTTATGCGCAGGTTTAAGCGCTACTATTGGTGCAAGTGGTGCCACAAATTATACCTGGACACCTGCCTCAACGCTAAGTAGTAGTGTTACCGCCAATGTTACTGCTAACCCCATTACAACTACTTTTTATACTGTAACAGGAGTAGATGCTAATGGCTGTAGTAAAATAGCAACCAGTACCGTAATTGTAAACGCATTACCAAACTTAAGTACAACAAGTGGTACAATTTGTATCGGTTCATCTACCAATATTAGTGTAAGTGGTGCAAATACGTATAGTTGGAACCCCGCATTAACACTTAGTAGTAACACCGCATCAAACGTGGTGGCCAATCCCACGGTAAGTACTACCTATACCGTTGTTGGTACCGATGCCATAGGCTGTCAATCCAATTCGGTTGCAACAGTAATAGTTAACGCCATACCTAATTTAAGTTTAAGTACTATTAGCAATACAATATGTGTGGGAAGCAGCACAAATATTACAGCCAGTGGCGCTACAACCTATACTTGGAATGTGCCAACAGGGCTAAGTAATAATACAACTTCAAACGTTATTGCTAGCCCTACGGTAAGTACAAATTATACCGTTACAGGTACAAATGTATTTGGCTGTAGCTCATCATCTGTAACAGCAGTTATGGTAAATCCTTTACCTAATGTAACATCTACAAGCAATAGTTTATGTGCAGGTTTAAGCGCTACTATTGGTGCAAGTGGTGCCATAAATTATACCTGGACACCTGCCTCAACACTAAGTAGTAGTGTTACTGGCAATGTTGCCGCCAACCCAATAGCCACTACATTATATACCGTAACGGGAACAGATGCTAATGGCTGTATAAATACAAGTACTTCTACTATAATAGTTTATCAATTACCTGCATTAACGGTTACTAGCAATACGCTATGTTTTGGCTTAGGCGGGCCATTAAATGCTAGTGGAGCAAATACCTATACTTGGTTTCCTTCAAATACTTTAAACAATAGTAATAGTGCAACTGTAATTGCTACCCCTACCATTAGCACTACTTATACCTTAACTGGAGAAAGCCCAGAGGGTTGTTTAAACACACAAACTACCAGTGTGCTTGTAAATCCTTTACCTAATTTAACCACTACAAGTGCAACAATATGTGTTAACGATTTTGCAAACATAAATGTGACGGGTGCCAATACCTATAGTTGGAATCCACCAACCGCATTAAATAGCACAACTTTAAGTAGCATAACCGCAAATCCTACATCAAATATAACTTATACTGTAGTTGGTATTGATGTAAATGGTTGTATATCTTCATCAGTAGCAACGGTAAGCGTAAACCCTTTGCCAATAGTAAGCATTACCTCACCATCGGTAATTTGCGCAGGGCAAACAGCTACACTTGTTTCAAATGGTGCTGTAACTTATACTTGGAGCAATGGTACGAACACCCCTTCTCAAAACCTAAGCCCAACTACTACTACAACTTATTCAGTAATAGGTACAGATGCTAATGGTTGTAAAAATAGTAGTCTGCAGGTGTTAAATGTATTAATTCAACCTACTTTATCTATAATTGGCACGCCAACCGTTTGTTTGGGTAATGCCATTACTTTAACTGCAAATGGCGCCACTAACTATTTGTGGAGCACTTCAGAAACCGCAAATGTTATAACCGTAAATCCAGCTACTAATTTAACGTATACTGTAAGTGCTGGTATTGTGCCATGTAACTCAAGTACTGTTTTTGCAGTGGTGGTGTATACCCCAGCGGTAATAAATTCGTACGCACAGCCTAGTTCAATTATTTATGGTTCATCGAGTACACTATTTGCAAATGGTGTAGCGGGTAATGTTTATAATTGGGCGGCTTCATCTGATATTTCGTGTACTGGATGTAGTGATAATGTAGTAACACCAGAAACAACAACTACATATACCGTTACTATTACTGATAATAATGGCTGTAAAATTACAAATACAGTGTTGGTTGATGTTGAGCTGATTTGTGGCGATGTATTTGTACCAAGTGGTTTTAGCCCTAATGGCGATGGCTTTAACGATACTTGGTGTGTGTATGGTAATTGTGTAAAAACATTTAACTTACAAGTATTTAACCGTTGGGGCGAAAAGATTTTTGAAAGCGAAGAAAAAAATAATTGTTGGGATGGAACCTATGCAGGAGTAAAACAAAACGATGCTGTATTTATTTATCAATTTAGTGCTACCCTTGTAAATGGGCAAAAAATTATTAAAAAAGGAAATGTAACCTTAGTTAGATAAACAAATTAAAATAAAAAAAATATGAAAAACATTTTTAATTTATTTCTGTTATTAATAGTGAGGCAAACTTTATTTGGCCAAGATATTCATTTAACGCAATACTTTGTTTCGCCACAAATTATTAATCCTGCTGCATTTGGTGTGGTAAATAATTTTGAAGCTGGGGTACAATACAAATCGCAGTGGAATAGTTTTACTAAAGGCTTTACCACCTACTCTGCCTTTGTAAATAAGCAAATACCATTTAAAAATAAAAAAGGTGGTTTTTTTGCAGTAGGTGTTAATTGTGTTTACGATAAGGCTGGCGATGGCAGTTTTACGAGTATAATAGCAGGTTTACCCATAAATTATTCGGTTAAATTAAATGCTAATAATTATTTAACATCGGGTATAAATATAGGGTACAATCAAAAATCTATCTCGGCATCAAACCTTACGTGGGGTTCGCAGTACGACGGTTTTAATTATAACCAAGCCTTACCTAACGAAAATAGAATTCAGCAACTAAAAACAGCAGTTGATATTGGTGCAGGTATGGCTTGGGTAAATAAAAAAAATGGTAAAAAATTTACGGCAGTAACCGAGCCTGTTAATATTTGTGGATTATCGGCAGCACACTTAAATAGGCCTTCGTACTCGTTTTTTAATAATAGCAATGAGCGTATGAAAATTAGATATAATTTTTACGAATACTGCCATTTTTATTTTGAAGGATCTAATTTTAGTATTGTGCCATCACTTATGTTACAAAGACAGGGTAGCGCTAACGAAATAATTTTAGGTAATATGTTTTGTTATAAGTTAAGTAACGACTCTTATATTACTGGTATTAAACAAAGTACATCGTTAAATATGGGCGTATATTATCGTTTTTTAGATGCCGTAACCTTAAACGCCATGATAGAGTATAAAAAATATTTAATTGGTGTTTCGTATGATTTAAACCTTTCTAATTTAAAACAATCTTCAAAAGCAAAAGGTGGCTTAGAAGTATTTTTTAAACTTAAAAATCCTTTCAACTTTTTATACAAAGGCTTTAGTAGTTGGTAGAATCACATTTTTTTACGTAAATTATCTAAAAAAATTAATAATTAATTTTTTAAACAACCTAAGTTTATAATTAATACAACTTTCTGTTTGTAAACGTCCCTAATTATTTTAAATTTACAAGTCTATAAACTTTATTTTTAAAATGAAAAAAGCATATATTTTTCCAGGGCAAGGTGCTCAATTTATTGGAATGGGTAAAGACCTTTACGAAACCAATTCTTCTGCAAAGCAATTATTTGAAAATGCCAACGATATTTTAGGTTTTAAAATAACCGATACCATGTTTGCTGGCACTGATGAGGAACTAAAACAAACTAAAATTACACAACCGGCTATATTTTTACACTCTGTAATTTTAGCCTCTACCCTACCCGACTTTAATCCCAATATGGTTGCTGGGCACTCTTTAGGTGAGTTTTCGGCCTTGGTAGCCAATAAAACTTTAACCTTTGAAGACGCCTTAAAACTAGTTTACAAACGTGCCTTAGCCATGCAAAAAGCCTGTGAAATAAACCCAAGTACTATGGCTGCTATTTTAAATTTAGATGATTCTATTGTTGAACACATTTGCCAAGAAATTACAAGTGATGGAAACATTGTAGTTGCTGCTAATTACAACTGCCCTGGCCAATTAGTAATTTCGGGTAGTGTTGAGGGTATAAACATAGCTTGCGAAAAATTAAAAGCGGCAGGCGCAAAACGTGCGTTAGTATTACCTGTTGGCGGTGCGTTTCATTCGCCGTTAATGCAACCTGCAAAAGTTGAATTAGAGGCAGCCATAAACGCTACCACCTTTAGTAACCCAATATGCCCAGTATATCAAAACGTAACTACTACAGCTGTTATTAACCCTACCGAAATAAAACAAAATTTGATAGCGCAACTAACAGCACCCGTAAAATGGACACAAAGCATTCAACAAATGGTAAGCGATGGTGCTACACATTTTATTGAAGTGGGGCCTGGTAAAGTATTACAAGGCTTAGTTAAAAAAATAAATGCAAGTAGCGAAGCTGTTAGCGCTTAACAACATTAAATTATAAATACTAAATTATAAATGAAGAAAATTATTTTAATATTAACGGTACTTATTTCGCTTAATACTAACGCACAATTTTTTAGAGGCATTGGCATTTTTGGCGCCTTTACTCACTCTGCTCATCGCTACCAAAATAAAGACGAAGGTTTAAAAGACCCTAATGTGGATAATTATAATAACCTAAACGTAAAAGCATATTACCCTAGTTCTCATTATTCACACGAATATTTTAGTTGGGGGGCAGGTTTATTTGCAGAATTTGGCAGCCACGATAATTTTAGATGGCAAACTGAATTTGAATACACACACAAAGGCGCACAAGAAAAAGAAATTATAGATTTATTATTTGGAACACGAGCAGGTTCTTTTGGAGTAAATAAATACACTTACATACAATGGAATAATTATTTAAAATACTTTGCCCCCTTTGGCTTATCCAGCAGGTATTATTTAATGCCAGGCATTCGATTAGAGTATTTATTTCAAAAAAGTACAGCCGTTTTTAACCCTTACAGTAGTAATTTTCAAACATTTTGGTTTAGTGGTAACTTAGGTTTAGGTTACGAATTTCCATTAGTAAAAAAAATAAATATGTTTGTTGAATATCATTGGAATCCAGATATACTGCGCCAACATACAGATAATGTGTATATCCGAAACCGAACGTATGAATTTAGAGTTGGCTTAATTTATCGCCCTCGCCACCGAAATATCGACGATTGTAACTCCCCACGATAACGATACAATGGCCCAGGTTATTAATCTTTGCATAAAAAAATAATATATTTAATTAATAATCACTAATCTTTAATTTTATTTACAATGGTAATGACAAAAGATGTATTGTTTTCTTTAACTAAAGGTGCTTTTGCACCCCAAGAAGAAATGTTGGAAGTAGCTCGTAAAAAAGGAAAATTATTTATTGGCATCCCAAAAGAAATTGCTTTTCAAGAAACCCGAGTAGCTTTAGTACCAGATGCTGTGGCATTACTAATAAACAACGGACACCGAATTTGTATTGAAACTGGAGCTGGTAAATCGGCAAATTTTGATGATGCAGATTATAGTGAGGCAGGTGCCGAAATTGTACTTTCGCCTATAGATGTTTATAAAGCTGATGTAATTTTTAAAATTGCGCCCCCAACTATTGAAGAAATTGAATTAATGCAACCTAAACAAACCTTGTTTAGTGCCTTACAACTTACCGTACAACCACAAGATTTTTTAAAAAAATTAATATCAAAAAAATTAAACTGTGTAGCTTTTGATTTAATTATTGACGAAGCAGGTATATACCCTGTAATACGTGCCATGGGCGAAATTGCAGGTGGCGCCAGTATATTAATAGCAGCCGAATTATTAAGCAATGTAAACAATGGCGTAGGCTCAATTTTGGGTGGTATTAGTGGTATTTCTCCTACTGAAGTTGTAATAATTGGTGCTGGCACCGTAGGCGAATTTGCTGCGCGTGCAGCTATTGGTTTAGGAGCCACCGTAAAAGTGTTTGATAATTCAACCTCGCGGTTACGCCGCTTACAAAACCAACTTGGAGCACGTATTTTTACATCGGTAATTGTACCAAAAGTATTAGAAAAACATTTAAAAACTGCCGATGTAGCTATTGGCGCATTGCGTGCCACAAAAGGTCGTACACCGTGTATTGTAACCGAAAATATGGTTGCCGAAATGAAAACAGGCAGTGTAATTATTGATGTAAGTATTGACCAAGGTGGCGTTTTTGAAACCTCTGATGTAACTAATCATACCAAACCTGTATTTAAAAAGCATGGCGTTATACATTACTGTGTGCCAAATATTAATAGCCGCGTAGCACGTACAGCTTCGTATGCATTAAGTAATATATTTTCGCAAATAGTATTAACAATGGGCGATGAAGGTGGTTTTGATAGTATAGTAAGACGAGATGCTGGCCTACGCAATGGCGTATATGTTTATAATGGTATTTTAACCAACCAGTTTTTAGGCGAAACTTTTAACTTACCCTTTAAAGATATAAGCTTACTAATGGCAGCCATATAACATTTATGGCTTGTTGTTAACACGCTTAATAATTTAAAAAAAATCAGAATGCTTAAAACTGTTAATTTTTTTAAATTTAAATTTATTTGGCTATAATAATAACAAAAGGTATTGTTTTGTTTTATACCTTTAATATAACCAAAAAATAGTATTATGAAAACAACCTTTATTTACTGCCTTTTTACCATCGCATTATTTACATTTAGTTGTAAAAAAAGTACGCTAAACCCCGATGGTATTAATATAAAAAAGGCCATCGACTCAGGCATATTATTTAGTACTTGGATTATTAATGATGATGATGCTAATCAACAAAAACAAACACAACAAAGCAATATGTTTACAAATATTGGCAACCCTTTATTAAGTTTTGATAAAAATAAAACATACCTTTTAAGTTATAAAGATTTAACAACTAACAAACCAGTAACCGAATCTGGCACTTGGGACACAAACAATAGTTCTAACGAACTTATTTTACACCGCCCTAATAAAGATTATAATTTATTAATTTTAAGATTAAACGAAGAAGATTTAATTTTTTCTAATTCTATACAAACCACTACTACCGTTACAACCCCCGAAGGTGTTAGCTCTACACAAACGCAAACAGTAAAACAAACCTTGTATATGGAAGATAACGACTAATATAAACGTAAAAAACTATACTATTTTTAAACAAAAAAGCAATTACAAAAATGTAATTGCTTTTTTATTATTTGTTTAAAAAATTATTGTACCGTAACGCTTGTAGTTATTGGCGTTGGGCTAATGGCCGTAAACACAGTTCTGTTATTGGTTAAATCATTATACGACGATGCGTTAAAATTAGCACCAACCATATAGGCTGCAAAATAAGCTACATTACCCGATGCATAATTTACATCGTAAAATTCGTAAGTTGGTATATTTTTACTAAAACTTGTAGCATTAGCAGCAACATTAATAGTGTAGTAAGTTATGTTACTACCCGATGTAGCACTTACATTTGTTGAACCTTGGTTGCCAACAAATACAACTACCGCCTGTGCATAAGGTGCGGCAGTTATTGTACCACTAAAGTTAATATAATTAATACCTAAAACTACAGTTGCAGTTGCTACAAATGCCGTTACGGTTGTTGTGGGTATTTTACAAATATTTGCATTTCTATATAAATCGCTGCCACCCGAAAATGCAATACTTTGTATTTTTGTACTGCCAAAAAGTGGTTTATTTATTGATAAATTATAATTACCCGTTGTTAAGCCAGTAAATGTATATAGCCCATTTGCATCTGTAATGGCAATATTACTTGTGCCATCTATTTTTACGGTATCGCCACTTAAACCCGATTGAATTTTAACGCCACTTAAATCGTAATGGCTAATGTAACCTTTTAAATTACCTGTTAATACTGGGCCACCTGCTCCTGCTGCTCCTTGAGGGCCTTCGGGGCCTGCTGTTTTTTTACAAGCCGTAAATGTTAACGCTACTGCTATTGCAGCCACTACTGTTAATTTTGTTTTCATATATTGTTTATTTTAAGTTTATGTTAGTTTTAGACTGTAAAATTTAGTTAAAGTTTAATATGGGAATTTTTTATACCTTTATTTTAAATTAATGCAAATGAAATTCTTTATCAAATTATCCCCCCACTCGTACTCGTTTTAGCAAAACAATAACTAAAATATTTTAAAGGTGCAATTGTAATGGACTATTTCATTATGAAGAAGGATGTTTTGATATGGACAACAGACGTTTTGACCATCAAAACGCTCGTCCTGTAATAGCTTACGGCTATATAAGATAACAGAGCGGTACGCAAAGAAAAAAATCCTCATTAAAATAATATTGTTTAGCATAACTTATTAATTTTTATGCTTAAATTTACAATTGATTGCTCCAACTAGTCTTCTTTTTGTTTAATGCCAAAACATTGATAACATGAAACAGTTAGTACCTATATGTTTTATAATTTGTTTGGTACACCTCACAAAAGCCCAACCGCTTTACATTAATACCATTGCAGGTGATACTATTTCGGGTTTTAGTGGCGATGGTGGATTGGCTGTTAATGCGAAATTAAACATTGTAATGGATATTGCCTTTGATTCTAATGGAAACATATTTATATGTGATGGACAAAATAGGCGTGTTAGAAAAATAACTACATCGGGAATAATTACTACTATTGCCGGAAATGGAATAGTTGGAAATGGTGGAGACGGCGGTCTTGCAATTAATGCCCAGTTAAATTTACCTAGCTCTCTTGCAATTGACTCAATAGGCAATGTATATATAGCTGATTATAATAATAATAATGTTCGAAAAGTAAGCACTTCAGGCATTATTACTACTGTTGCAGGAAGCGGAATTGCTGGGTATAGTGGTGATGGCGGACTTGCAAGTTTAGCTAAATTAAATAAGCCTAGTGGATTAGCTATTGATAGCATGGGAAATTTATTTATTGCAGATTGGAATAATAATTGTATAAGGAAAGTAAATAAATATGGCGTAATTACTACCATAGCTGGAAATGGTTACGCAGGCTATAGTGGTGACGGTGGCTTGGCAACTTCCTCACTATTATTCCATCCAAATACCTTGTGTTTTGATAAAGCAGGTAATTTAATTTTTTCGGATGGTTGGAATTATTGCATTCGGAAAATAAATACAGCAAATATAATTACAACAATTGCTGGTAATACTACTCTAGGTTTTAGTGGAGATGCTGGTATCGCTACATCTGCTCAATTATCTGGGGCATCTGCGGGCATTACAACTGATAATTTTGGTAACTTATATTTTATAGATTATAAACGCATTCGTAAAATAGATGCTTCTGGAATCATTTCGACCATTGCTGGAACAGGAATAACTGGTTATTATGGAGATGGAGGGCTAGCAATTAACTCTGAATTCTATTACTTAAATGGTGGTATATCACTAAACTCAAATGGTATCTATGTAGGAGATTACAGTAGAATTCGTAAAATAAGCTGTAATAATAGTTCAAATAAAAGTACTAGTAATTGTAATAACTTTAGCACTAGCCTTAAAGAAACGAGTAATATAAGCGAAGATTTTAAAATTTACCCTAACCCCAGTAGCAATGGCATTATTTTTGTGGAGTTATATACTGAAGAATATAAAGAAATATCTATAACTGATGCATTAGGTAAAATAGTTTTTAGCAAGCAATTAACTACTGATAATAATATAACTACTATAAAAATACCTAATTTAGGTGAAGGAATTTATAATCTTACTTTAAAGAGCAATGATAATACTTTAAACAGAAAATTTATTGTATTAAACTAATTCAAAAATGGGTAGTCTTCTCTATACTTAACCTTTTTTATCCCCCCACTCGTTCTCGTTTTAGCAAAACAATAACTAAAATATTTTAAAGGTGCAATTGTAATGGACTATTTCATTATGAAGAAGGATGTTTTGATATGGACAACAGACGTTTTGACCATCAAAACGCTCGTCCTGTAATAGCTT
>JANYEQ010000085.1 GCA_025363015.1 Bacteroidota bacterium | reverse complement strand
ACGTTAAAACATAGGTGTTAGTGGCTAAGCCAGCAGGATTAAAACTATAAGTTCCAGCAACGTTTACGCCAGTCCAAACACCATTTACAGTACTTTGTACTAAACTCATTAAATTAGTATTACCATTGGTAACACAAAGTGGTGCAATGCTACTTGTAAGTGTTGAGGGATTATATTGGGATACCGAAATAACCGTAGTGGCATTGGCCACACAAGCCCCTGCATTTATAGTATAAAGTACACTGCTTGTTCCTGTTGTAGCTGCAGAGGGAGTTAATATGCCACTTGCAGTAACGGCAGGGTTAGTAGTCCAGGTTCCGCCACCAGGTGTAGCGGTTAATGCCATTGTAGGATTAGTACTACACATTATGCTAACAGGGGTAATTGTAGGAGATGGTAAGTTAATAACCGTGGCAGTAAATGTTTTAACTAAAGGGCAACTAATGGTAGTTGGGGTTACAGCCACACTGTATATTACGCTTGCAACCGTACCAGTAATTGGCGGTGGTGTAATTAAGGTGATTGAATTTGTAGGAGAATTTATACCAGGTCCATTGGCCCAACTGTACGAAAACGAAGATGGACTTATAATAGATACGGAAGCTGTAAAGCTACTGCCTTGGCATACTGTAGTTGTTAGGGGGCTAACAGTATATGTTGGATAGTTTGTTACATTTACAGCTACCGTTTTTGTAGCTACACAACCCGCTTGGTTACCTGTTAATGTGTAGGTTGTAGAAACGGTGGGAGTAACTGTAATAGACGACGTATTTATATTTCCAGGAGACCAAGTATAGCTAGTAGCTCCCCCTCCTAAAATAGATACGCTGGCGCCATTACAAACATTAGTTGCCGATGGAGCTGTAGTAATTGTTGGTGTTGGGCAGCAATTATAATACATAAAAATGCGACCAACATTGTAACCAACCTCAGACCAAATTGGAAAGGCAGGACTAGCAACGCCAGCAATACAATTTTGTGTGCCGCTTCTAAATAGGGTAGTAGGCGAACCCATAATGTTAGTAGCATAAGCAACTCCATCATAACTATTTACACAACCCGCAGCTCTAGAGCCATAAATACCAATAATATCGCCTGCATTAATAGGAATGCTACAAGCCACAGTAGTATTGGCAGCGGCACCAGTAATACTAAACAACGTAGTATAAGCGGTTGTTGTGCCAGGAAATGCGGGTGGAGTAGCCGCATTAAATTTTACTACCCATATGGCTTGCGTGGTACCAGCACTAGCATCTTGTGGAATATATAAAGCGCACATATTAAACGAAACAGGCGCGGTAAAATGATAACCCCTTGTCCAACTACTAAAAGTGCTACTTTGAGGGCCAATAGGCATTTGTGTTTGAGAAAAAACAGTGCTTAAACCAAACCATAAAAATGTAATAACTAAAACTATCTTTTTCATTTTATGCTAGTTTAATAAGGTGTAACAATGGTTTTATTGTTTTTAAAGGTATTAATTACAAGTGTTGAATTTGCTTCTATCCACAACTTTAATTGTTGTTTATAATTTTCATCTACCACCGTTGATTTTAATTTTGGAAAAGTAGCTGTATTAATAAGTTGTTTGGCTTCTTGGTTGTGTTTAGAGGGTTGAAGTAACTCATTTATAATTGCACTTTGTACTTTATCAAAATTGTATGTATAACCTGTTGGAGCATCGCTTGGTGCGGTAGATGTACTTGTATTGTTTTGGGCATTTGACGAAAATTTAAATACAAAAACCAAAAGTAGTATTAATAAATACGAATTTTTCATAACTAAAACAATTTAATCCTGTAAAATTAATCTTTATTTGCTTGATTTAAGGCTTTATTCACTCATTAAAACAGCAGATTCACTAAATAATAGCACCGTTATATTAAAAAGTAAGTAAGTAATTATGCAATTTTTGAGCTATTGAAAATTAATTCGTAAACTAAAGCCACCTGTAGAGTTAGAGGTTGGGAAGGAGGCTGATGTTTGTGGTTTGGTGCGAATCCAATCGTAAAATAAGCGCAGGTTAATGTTTGGCGTTAATTGATAATCGACACTCGAGCGAAGAGAAATAATATTAGTACCCCCAGTTGGCGTACTGATAGGGTTAATATCATCTACACGCCGAATGATAGATAGGTTTTTACGATAACTCACGTCTATTTTTACTAATAAATTACTTTCTAACGTTTTACCTTGTATTTGCACACCTTTTATGCGTAGTTTTGGATAAAGGTAACCTATACCTACAATGTACTCTTGCCCTTTGGTTTCAATAATTTGGGGTAGGGTAATGTTTAGGCTGGTGGTTTTATCGCGCTTGGTTTCTACATTGGCGCTCCATCCCTGTCGGTTAAACTGAAAGTCGAATTTAATGAGGGGCGAAAACGATTCGGTAATGGTAATAGCATTAATTGTGTAATAAGGCACAAAGTTAGAGCTTAAACCTGTAGTGCCACTTACTACAGCAATGGGTTGGCGCTCGGTTTGGGCATCGCCTTTAAATAAGAGGTTGTTACTAAAGCCAGCCATGTTGTATGTGCTACGGTAGCCGTGCCTTACGGTAACGCTACGAAAGGTTTTTTTAAGAGCCGGTAGTTTACCTAAGCCATCCCAACTAATTGTCCAGTTAGGTAATGGCACTTTTGGAAACGGATTTTTAGTACTGTAGTTTTTAATGCTCCGGCCAGTATAGGTACGGTAAAAAGCACCTAATAAAACGTCTTGTTGGTTATTATCATAACCATCAATATAGCTGGTGTTGTTACCCAAAATATTAACATAATTAATTGTACCTGTTGATGCCGCATTTTGAGCGCCTAATTCGTTGGCGACGTTACGGCGTTCAGAAATAAAATCTTTAAACAGGCTTGATTCAGGTCCTTTGCCTTTATCTTGAAAAGAACGAAAGAAGGTAAATGTTGAAATGTTAAAGTTACCTGTAATGCTCTTACTTACATCAAACACAAAGCCACCATCGCCTGGCCTGGCGTTAGCAGGGTCGTAAATCATGTACTGGCTTACGTTTTCAGATTTTGTGAGATTACCCGTTAATTGTATTTTTAGGCTACCATGGGGCTCAATGCTAGATTGGTAGGATAGTGTTTTACTATTAATTTCGGTATAAGGTGTGGTTTGAAGTGGCACACGGGCTAACCAACCGTTGTTTGCACTGCGTTGCCTGATGGTGGCATCGTACCAACCAGTTGTAAATTGAAAACCTGGGGCTTGTTGTTTGCTAAAATCCATACCCAAGGCTTGTGAATTGGGTTTAAAGTTTGGTAAGGCCTGCCCACCTTGTAATTGGTAGGTAATGGATAGGTTTTTAATCATCATAATGCCGCGCGCTAAAAATTCAAGAATGTCTTTAAAATTCTCGTTCTTTTTTGGATTGGTACTATCGGTTAAAGCAATACCACTTTTTGTACTAGCAATGGTTGATGTAGCCGCCGCCTTTGGATTTTTTTTATCTTTAGTTACATTTTGCGCAGCGCCACCGCGGGGCTGACCAGAATTAATACGTTTAAAGTAAGGTATTTTATTATACAGCTGTATCATATTAAAGTTGGCTGTATAGTTGTGTGTATTAGTATTTTGTATGGTATTACCAATACTATCCGTGGCGGCAAACGGACGCCTATTCCAAGTATAAGTGCCACTGTAACGGTAAGTAAGTGTTACAAAATCTAAGACTGGTATTTTGTTTAGTGGTGCCGTAATATCTACATTCATTTGCTGACGAAAAACGGTATTTTCGCCCCCTTTTTTAATGTTTCTTATTACTGAATCTCTATTGGTTTTGTTGGTTTTACTCACATCGCCAAGAGGTTCTAATATTCTACCGTCATTGTTGGCTAAGTAAGTAAATTTAATGGCTTTACAAAAATCCCAACGTAAGTTGTAGCCACGGCTAATAATAAAGTTTTTGTTGTAAAGGGTAGGGTTTAAAAACTCGCTACTGTTGCCATAAAAACTGGTAATATCTCTGTTTTTTAAATCAGAGTAGGTACGGTTTAAATCAATGGTAGCGCCAAAACTATTGGGTAGTAATTGTAGGTTAAAATCTTTTACGAGGGCAAGCCATTTGTTATCAAATAACTTTACTTTACTAAAGGGTTTAAAGCTTGGTGGGGTGGGTAGGCTAAAGGCGTATTGTAAGTTACCCCTATATTGGCGCGTGGTGGCGTAAGCAATGTTTACACTGTGTTTGTTAATTTCGGTATAGGCGTAGGTTGCCGAAAAGTTTTTTACATCCCAGGGCATTGGTTTGGCATTTTTACGTTTAAGCCCATCTATACGCATATTGGTAATATTAAAGCCTTTGCGTTCGGTAAAATCTTGGGTTTGGTCTTTTATAGAATCTCTTAAATTTTTCCTAATATCACTATTAGTGTAAGTAGCTTGTGATTTAACATCAGGGTCTAATGGATTAAACAAAGGGTTTACGATTGTACGACCAAAGTTGTAAAAAATAGGTAGGGTTACCTTCCATTTATTAGGAAAAAACTTACCCATGTTTAGGGAAGTACTCATATCCCAATTGGCACTGGTTTCTTTACTACGTTCGTTAATTTTTTTATCAACACTACCCCAAAAAGGTGTGCTATAAGTACCCGCAAGGCTTACGTTTCCTAAATCGGCTAATTTGGCTTGTATTTGCCCTGTGGTAGCCCAACCGCCACTGTTATTAAAATCGGTAAGGCGCAATTCGTTTATCCATACCTCCGCACAAAGGGCTTTATTATCGGTACCTTTAGGGTTGCGAATACCTACCATTACACTTTTTACAGTACCCAAGTTGGGGTTACCCACTACGGTTACCGTATAGCCATTTTGTGTAATTGAAAAAGGTTTTGTTATTTGATTAGAAGCGCTAAAATACCCGTATTTTTTATTACGCTCGTCTTTAACTTTAGAAATATCGTTTACAAAATTAAAATTAATTTCGTTTTCTTTAGGCCATACTTGGTAACGAGAATCGGTGCTGTTAGGGTCGTAATTGCCTTTTGGTGTTAGTTTTAGGGGCACTTCATATTCGTAAAAATTATTATTGTAATCGCTACCTACTCTAAAAAATAGAGTTAAATCGCCATCGTTAAGCGGTATGTTATTTAATTTTTCGGCATGTACATTCATTTTAATGTTGTTAAACATACGGGTATCTAAATCTACATTTTTAAAAATGGCACGGCTATCGCCATCTTCTAAATTACACACACGCATTTGTAAAGCCTGCTCGTTTTGTAATACTAAATTGGTAGTTTGTACATTTTGCTGTTGTTGTATATCGGGTGGTAATACATAGTTTACTGGTACTTTTGTGGAGTTTTCTTGCAAGTTTACTGCGCTTACATCAAACGATGCCGAGTTATGATCAATTGCTAAATATTCGCCTGGATTTTTTAAATCAAATTGGTAACGGCGCCAATCGCTACGCACCAATTCAAAACGGGCTAAGCGCAATAACACAGGGCGATCAAAGCCTTTCATAAATACACGCATAAACCTAATAGAGTTAAAGCCCTCGATGCCACCTACAACGCTTTCGTATTGCGAAATAGGAATTTTAAATTGATACCATTTTACTGTTTTTTTTACGCTTCCAAAATCGGCACTTCCATCAAAAGCATCTACTAAAAAGTTAGTACCTACTGATGTTGCAACTACATCACTTGGCGAAATTTTAATATGGTATTGGTAATAATTTTCCGTTTCGCTAAGTGTATTATCGCGGTTAACGTCTTCAATATTTGGTAAGTTAGTAGCAGCGGTAGAGTAACCTGCCGAGTTTTGTGCTTTGTATTGCTGTTCAGTAGGCGAATTGCCTGATGGGTTGTTGTATTTAGAATAACGTTTTAAGGTTTTTTGTTGATCGGTATCATAATCATCTCCTCTAAAAAAGTGGTAATTATCGCTGCTTGGGTCGTCGTTAAAGGCTTGTTTTGCATCGGCCGAAAAACTACCAGCATTCATATCGGCTAATGCTTGTCTAAATCTATAACGCTCACTATCATCGGTTAAGCCATCATAACCTACGTCTTGAAAGGGACGATCGGCAGGGTCTTGCGAAAAGGCATTTACTGTGGGTGGAATTAAAGGTACATTGGCAACGTAGTTAGAATCAATAGGCAACGCACTTGAAAAAGTACTTTTACCTGGTAAACCGTTTTCGTAAACCATGCGCCCGTCTTTAATAATATCTTCTGATACGTTTCCTAAATTTATATACAAATCGCCAATTGGTTTTTTGTTCTTATCAAAATCGGGGTGTGTGGCCACATCGTAATCTTCGTTAAAAGGGTCCATCATCCAAAACTGAATGTACTCTATATTTGCGGCTTGAAAATCGTTAGTTTCTAACCTACGCATAATACCGCCCCAACGGTTTTTACCATTGTTTAAAGCGCCATTGGCATTAATACCAGATGATACTGAGGTGGGGTTTACATCGTAATTATAAGGGCCACGCTCGGTTGGGTAAAAGCCTAAATCTAAAACAGGAAGTATAACTTGTTGTCCATTTGGTGGCGTTTTGCCTGGGAATAATTCGGTTTCAAATACTTGGCGCCACATGTTGTTTGAAAACACAAGACTATTATAATTACTAGGTGTTGTGCCGCTTTGCGAACGCGTAAACATGGGGTCGATAGTGTACCAATTAAAACGGGCGCGGTTTAAGCCTACCGATGTTGTGTTAGATAGGGCGGCTTCGGGAAACAAGGCGGGTTGCCCTTGCGGAATACTGGATAAAAACCAACCATTGGGGTTACGTACATCAATTAACGAAATTGAGCCTTCAAAATCATCGATGTAGGAGTTACCACCATTCTTTTTTATGGCAGCAGCATTACCCGGAAATAAACGTGCGTATTCGCCACGCATACTAATGCTGCTCATTTCTTTAGTGCTATAAAAAGGGAGTTTATCTAATAAACGCGTTAAAAAAGGCGTTTCGGTTTTGTAATTAAAATCAATACCAGCTACAATATTGCTTACTGGCTCATCGCCAATACTTACTTTTTGGGTGATGGGGCGTTCGCTAAAGCGTAAAAAAGTACCGCCTAATTTTAAGTTTCGGCTAGCGTTAAAATCAAAACGAGCGCCTATTAAACTTTTTTGTTGCACGTTAAAGAGGGAATTGCTTTCGAGCGATATTTTTACCTGTGCGCCTGAGTTTAAAATACCTTCGTTAATAATTTTTACGCGGCCTAAGGTATAATCTACCGTATAGTCTGTATTTTCTACCAAAGGTACACCGTTAGCAGTTACAACTACTGCACCTTGCGGAATGTTAAGAGCATTTAAAGCAATTTCAGATCCTGAGGCTGATTTGTAACTTCCTTTAATTTTAAAACGGTTTTTGTTTTGAATAAACGTGGCTGCTGTTTTAGTAGAATCGTAAAGCTCGTTAAAAATATATTTATTGGCTTCAGGAAAATCGGTACTTGCAAATTTAGACTCTAAACTGCGCCCAAAAGGTTCTACTGTTGGTAAATATACGCGGCCATTGTTGGGCAAAATGGTGTAATCTTTAATAAAATCAAACACTCCATCGGGGGCTCTATCGCCGTTGGCACTTAATTTATCGCAATTTAAAACGCGTATTAATTGTTGCCCATTAATAGCACCAAAGGGTAGGTAAGGTACATCCACACCGGTTTCTATATTATTGTAATAAATATCTAATTTAAAAGCTTCGGAATTTAAGTTGTAAGCACCAATAGAATAAACGTTTTTCATCATTAATTGCCACATGGGTTGCTTAACGTTTACGGTTACCGATTTTAATAATTTACATACCAATAGTTTTGAGTTATCGGGTATTTGATCGCTAAACTCACCTACTTGATAAGTTTTGCCGCCGTAAGTATATTGGTAGGATACAGCAAGGGCTTGCTCGTTATTTAGTTGTTGATTTAAGGAAATGAAACCCGTACGAGGGTTAAAAAAATACTCGGTAGCGCTTAATTTACGGGCATTTTGAATAAAGTTATAATCGCGCGATCGATCCATATAAGCATTGCCAGCGTTGTTGGTATTGCTTGCAGGCATTGCTGTTGCTAGTTGTTGCACATCGGCTGTTTGCCTTAAGCGTAAAATACCAGTGTTGGTATTTGTCATTATAGAGTATAAGTTATTAGCATCGTTATAAGGTATGCTATCTGTGGGCGAGGTATCGGTAATAGCAAAGTTTACGGGTGTAATGGCTGCGCTTGCTGTTGGGTAGGCTAAATCTTTATATACATTTTTTACATCTTCTCCTAAATCTTCAAAGGCTACAATATTACGTGTTTGCTCTGCACTACCGTTTATGCCCAAAATATATACTTCAACTTTTGTAAGCACAATGGGTGTATTAATTACGGGCAGGGTGCTCATCCATCTATCGTAATGGTCTCTAAAATAATGCCCCAAAAAGTAGTGACGGTTTTGTTCATAGGCATCGCCGTTTACGCTAAATTGTTGGGTTTGCGAGCCGCCTTGTACCGTTAATTCTTGTTTTTTACCTTTTTGTTGAGAGAAAACGGTAGTCATCATTAACCTACCAAATTGCAATTGTGTTTTTACACCAAATAAGGTTTGGCTACCACTAATTAACGAACTATTTAGAGGTAGGGTAACGTTACCAGCTTCTATTTTTTTAAGTATTTCATCTTCGTAGCCGGTGTAATCTAATTTTACTTGGTTTTCCCAATCAAAAGAGGCTTCGGTGTTGTAGTTTGTAGTGATTTTTAATTTATCGCCAATTTTACCAATAAGGTTTAATTGTATGCGCATATTAAAATCAAAATTGGTAATTTTTTGTTGTTTTTGCGGTATGGCGGGGTTTAAATTTTTATTACGGTTTAAGCCAAAAATTAATTCGGCGGTGCCTGTGGGTTTAATATCTACGGTATTTCCACCAAAAATACGGTCAAATAATTCACTATTTACCTGCATTTTAGGGATCATGCCTTTGCGAGGTTTATTATTTAAATCGTCGGCGGCCACACGTGAGCGCCAATAATCGCGCATCGATTTTTTAAACATGTAGTTTTGGTATTCCTTCATGCTCATATAGGTATCGGGACGATAATCAATATCATCGCCAATTTTTTGTTTTACATCGTATTGCCCTGTTTTGGGATTGTATTCGGTTTCGGTTTTAACGTTGGCAGGGTTTTCGAGGTATAGTTTAGATTTTGGGTCGAATTGTGGAGGTTTACCATTGTTATCATTAAACTGGTAGGGTAAATCAACCCCTGGGGTATCTACCACTGCAATGTTTTTTTGCCTTTTAATTAGGGTTAGCGACAAATTTTTTGTTTCCTCCGTTTTTAGAGCAGGGTTTGTTACCACTTCGTTTAACGACTTAGTGTTGCTGTAGGTAAGATTAGTGTTACTTTTATCTACCGAAGTAGATTTGGTAACAATACCCATTAAGCAAGCTGTAGCGCTTGTTAATATTACAAAATTTATAAGTCCGTTTACTCTCAAAAAGGTTTAAAAATAGTTAAAAATTTTTTAATGCTTGTTTAATTAACATTTCAACACTATCGGTGCTAATACCTTGCTGTTTTATGGCTTTTTCGAGCGCTTTTTCGGCAGAAGTTTTAGGAAAACCTAAAGTTGTTAGAGCTAATAACGCTTCATCTCTGTTTTTATTGTATGAGGGGGTTAAAATTTGTGAAATACCTCCTTCGTGCTTGCCTAATTTACCTTTTAAATCTACTACAATGCGTTGTGCGGTTTTATCGCCAATGCCTTTTATGCTTTTAAGCATGGCTACATTGGCAGTATTAATGGCTCCAGCAATTTCGGCAGGGCTTAGGCTTGATAGCATGAGTAATGCACTGCCACCACCCACACCGCTAACGGAGATGAGTTTGCGAAAAAGTTCTCGTTCTTCTTCATCGGCAAAACCGTAATGTTTTGGGTTATCGTCGCGAATGTAAACGCTTTGGGTAAATAATTTTGCGTTGGGTTTAGTTTGTAAATGCGTGTAAGTTGTAAGCGAAATGTATAAACCGTAACCCACGCCATTGGTTTCTATAACAGCAAAAGCGGGATTTAAATGGGTAATTAAACCAGTAATGTAGGATATCATAAAATAGCCTTTAAAGATAGTGAAAAAATTGATTGGGCGATTTTCTGGGTATGTTTATTTACATCTCGCTCTACTTTGGCATCCATAACTTTGCTGGGGGTGACAACTGAATGTGGCAACGAATTTATCATTTTGGAGCGAAGTTGAAAAGACGGATTCAATATTTTAACTTTTTTCTTAATGTTTCAACTGCCAATCTATCAGCCTTTCGACTACGCTCAGAGTGCCTCAAGCGAACTTGGGTCAAAGTTTTTAATTTGTTCGGGGGTAAATTTAGCTATTTCCCCTGACAAATCAGCGATGTGTTCCAAGAAGTAATTTGGTTTATCTAATCGACATTCGTCTTTTTGCCGGTTATAGCTAATCCCCTCAGAAAAGAAGGCTGTTTGCAATTCTTGGCGTTGCATATAATCGCCAGTAGCCCACATTTTAGGCAAGTTTTCAGTCATTGTGAAGGTGAATTTTATTAAGCTATCCAACCTCGACAATTCAATAGTGTTATTCTTCATTCTTGCCTCAATTTCATCCCGTTCAACTTCGAACTTTTGCTTGTATTTTTGGTAAAGGTCGCCCGCTATCTCCTCTAGGACATAACGTTCCTCAAGCCTCTCAACTTTCTTGCTTAATTCAGCAATCCTTGCCCTTTCTGCCGCTTGATTTTCAGCTAGGCTACTATTCATCTGATTGAAGGTGTATTTTAAATAACGGTCAATTAATTTATAGCATTTTCCTTTAACGGCAAAAGCGTTTAACCGTTCAATAAATTGATGGTTTAACAGATTAGCGTTGCGATTACACTTACAACCCGGAGTATTACATTTGTAATAAGGTGTGTCGGTATCCTTTGCGATATAACCTCGCATCGGTTCATTACAAACCTCGCATTTCATAAAGCGTTTTAAGGCAATTTCCGGACGCTCCTTTTTAGTTTGTAATCCGAGTTTTTTCTCGGCTAGAATTCCGTTGACTTGTAAAAATAAATCTTTGGAAATCAATTTATCATGCTTGCCTTCTAGCACTTCGCCTTCCAAGGCTTTGTGAACCATCATTCCGCAGTAGAATGGATTAGTTAGTATTTCAGCAATCCTTCGCAAACAATAATTCACATTTAAGTTCAGTAAGCGTTGCCTAATTTGTTCATTAGGCAAACGCTCCTGAGCCTTCCACAAGAAAATCTTTTTAATAATCTTGCCTGTATCATTGAGAACTATTTTTCGTTCTCCGTTTATTCTTATTATATCATAACCAACCGGTGGCTTTGTACACCACTCACCCTTTAACAAACGCTCTTTTACCCCTGCCATGCTTTTTTGTCGCCTTAATTGGTTGTCAAATTCTCCAAATAAGAACAACATCTTCTGTTGCATGATTCCTGCCGGATTGGAAGTATCTATCGGTTGGGTAACCGAAACGATTTCTGTTCCAAGTTTTCGAAGTTGGGTGCTTAACCAAATCGAGTTTTCATTCCTAGAAAAGCGTTCTAAACTATACACTAAGATTTTTGAGATTTTGTGCTTCGTTGTTTTCAGATACTTAATCATTTTCTGAAACTCCTTTCTCTCATCGGTTTGTGCGCTTTCATACGTACCACCAAATCGCTCCCTAATTAAGAGCTTGTGTCGCTTGGCGTATTCCTGCGCTCCCTTGAGTTGGGTTTCTAAACTTAAGCCATCCATTTGTTTTGCACCGGATACCCTTGTGTAGATAACGCAATCATCAGTGATGATCCTGATTTCTTTTTTGCCCTTGGCAAAGTTGTTAAACAACTTACTGTCGTTTGTCATGGTGATTTACTTTTTGGTTATAATTTATGCTGCTTCTTTAAGTTCTTCGGTTATGTTTTGTTCTTTTAAGTTTATTATTTCGCATTCCTGATTATTTTGTTGTGTTGCAAATAATTCATACGCCACTTTACAAAAAATCTTTACGCTTTTTAATACGCCATTTAATTCCTCTTCACTTAAATTTTCATCTTTTAATAATTCCGCAATCTCTTTTGCGCTTAGTTCTTCATTATTTTCATTCCACTCTTTTTCACAATGCTCTTTCATGTTGCCTCCTTCCGGAGCCCCATAAAGCGGGCATTATTCCAATCTAACATAAACTATACCTTCCATATAAAAAAGTCCCGCCAAAAGCCCCAACGTGTGGGCAACACAGGGCAAGGCACTTTTAAAACATAGCAGATATTCAAAAATGCCTAGTCATCCTCTTCTTCCGACTCTTCTTCTTCCTCGTCATCATAATAATCATCGAGGAGTTCGGTTAAAGCAAATACTGCCGCACGTTCATTTTTTTCATAGCTTACTTCAATCAGAATCTCGCCATCTTCGGTTACTCCGTTTATTTCATTTGTTAATTCATGTTCCGCCAAGGCTTCAGCAAATTCTATTATAAAGTCGCTCGGCACTTCAAATTCTTTCGTTCTCATTTTATTTAAATTATTCATTGTTATTATTTTAAATTATACTTCTAGTTTATTCTTGTTTTCTAAGTTCAAGAAATTTGGAGGTGCTTTGTTTCTGATGCTGTTATTCATCTTTATTGATTTTAAAATTTAATTCGCTGAATTTTATTTTTGATGCAACTGCTCTCAACTCGCAGCGATAAACGATGAGTTCAATTTTTAATCTTCTATTTAATTTCAAAGGCAGTTCCTGTATGCCTTCATTCTCAATACAAATAACTTTTAATTTGTCCCTTAAATCCTTTGCTATATTGTAATAGGGAAAATTGATTGGCAGTTTTTTAAAATGTTCTGACTTTACTAAACAGATAAAAGAATTTGTGATTTCAATCAAATCAATGAGAGGTAATCGCTTTCTTTCAGAAACTAATAATAGAACTTCAATTAAACATCGTAAACGAACATTAACCCATGCAATGCTTTTAAAATGTTGTTTATTGTTCCGGATAAACGAATGAAGATCTTCTTCAATAGTTCTGCGCTTTAATAAAGAAACAACCTCTTTTATAAACTTGCTGTTAATAGGCTTAAATTCATTTACAACATCGTTTACTTGTTTTTCAATTATCTTCTCTTCAATTTTTATTGGATACGTTTTTACGTTTTGCTCATCTGTTTTTACGTTTTCCACTTCATTTGAAACATTACCAAATAGCACAACCGCCTTGCGTTGCAGGTGATTTAGTTGTCGGCAAGAAGCAGAGCAGAAGTGTTTATCAATTCGCTTTGCCTCAAACTCTTTTTTACAATATGTACACGTTTTAATCATGTTAGTTATTTCTCCAATCGGTTTCTTCTTCTTCAAAACGGTAATGATTGTAATCGGCTAAAATGCTTTCTATATTGTTGATCGCTTTTAGATGTAATCCTAATCCGTTTTGATACTCTACTTTTATTTCTATAAAACTTTTGTTTTCGTTTGCTCCTGTGATTTCGTTCTTCAATTCGTTGTCGATGATGATTTTTACAACATCTGTTAAAACATCAAAAGGAACATTGAAACGCTTGTATGTATTTCTGTCTTCCATGTCTGTTATTTTAAAATTGATTTTTTTGTTTTAGTTGGCTTGATGTATTTTTCCTTTTTAGAAGGAATTATTAATTCATCTTCGTCATCATCTTCCTCTTCGGTATCATCAAAACGTTTTGACGTTTCGCTCTCGATTCCTTCCATTGCTAGTTTTAGCTTATTGCTATAGTTTCTGTCTACCTCCTTTTGTTTATGTTTTATTTCTCTGATCTCATCTTTAAGCGTTTCTATTTGTTCTGCCATTGCTTTAAAGTTGTCTTGCAATGGTTTTACCCAAAGCATATAACTTCCGCCCATGCTCCCTAATCCGCTTAGTAAAGGCGTTAACCATGATGGTATTCCTTTACTGTCATTCTCATCTAGAATGTTACCTGTTTTGCTGTTTCCTTCTTCTGCCATTGTTATCTGTTTTTATGTTTTGACGTTTTATTTTTACAGAACAAAGTAACGGTGGTGGTAGTGGACACTTTGTCGGTTTGAAAAAACTCTTTCAATTTCTTTCGATCTTTTTTATTATTATCTTTTCTGATAAAGATCCCGCATGCTTTACTATTCCTTCTTCTCCCATTGTAATCCGTTTTTATGTTTTGACGTTTTGCCTTTACACAACAAAGTAACGATGGGCAAAAAGAGAGCTTTCCCGATTTGGGAGCGAGTTTTAGGATAATTCGAAAAAAGGAGTGAAATAGCAAGATTCTTTAGGATTCTTTCGTCTTATTTCAAATTGGGAATCTAATCGCTTAATCGGTGGACTAATGGATGATTTTGGGCTAAGAAAGCGCAAAAGTCACCGCAAATATTTCTAATTTGGACATACAGACGTCCTGAATTATTCGTATTTTTTCAATCTGAACTATAATTTTAGATTATGAAAAACTTTTCGATAACAAATACAATTGCTGTTTGGTCTGATAATATTGAAATTTTAGAGTATACTAAAACAGTTGCAGATGAATTAAAATTAATTATCCTAGAGCCAGATCATGCTGTAGACTTAATTGCTACTCCATGTTTTATTAAAATAATAGATGCAAAGTATTTTGATAAATTATATCAAGGATTGGGCGATTCACGTGACGAGTTTTTTTTACACAATGCTAATAAAATTGCTATTTACGGTAATAGTAGAATAGATAAGCAATGGATTCCTAAAAATTTAATCGAAGAAATTCCATTTGTATTAAGCAAAAAATATTTTTCTAAATTAATTAAGCAAGAACTTGATTCAGCGATTAAGGAAGATAGTTATAGAAAAAAACAATTTAAAAAGAGGATATTTAGGATTATGTCACTCTATCATATCAATGAAAATGGTGGCAATATAAATGTTGAAAAGGTAACATCAAGATTTGATGTTGATAATAGAACGGTAAGACGGGATATTGAAGCTTTAAAAAAAGCTGTTCCAAAAATCAACTTAATGTTCGAGAAAAATTACAACATAACCTCAATGCGAGCCCCAAAAAAAAGAAAGGCACCAGCTGGTTTAAAAACAGAAACAAATGAACGGGAAGCGCAATTTAACAATTGGGTGAAACGGCTTATTTATTTCTACAATGTTTTAAAAAAGGAAGCTACAATTAATGTTGATTCCAATTGTAAAAAATTCAGTATTACTGACAGGAGCTTAAGACGAGATATTAAACTACTACGAGAAATTAATCCCGAGCGTAAAATATCATACAGTAAAGTAAAAGGCTATTATTAGAAATTTTCCAATTCAATTGATTTTCCGCGCATAAATAGGCTACCACTTCTATTAAAACCTATTTATTAAAATGGACGCACAGATGTCCGCAGATATTCTTCATTTTTTGAATCATGAATTACTTTTGAATAAAATATTATTATGAACGATTCTATTTGCTATGTAAAAATCACTAAGTCAGAAAATGAAGCTGTTGAGGATAATTCCTTAAGAGTATTTATAAAAATGAAAAGATCGCAAGATAATGGAATACTTGTGTTTGGAGATTGTGCCGATGATGTTGATGAATTCTACATGATTTGGAATCAAAACAGAATTAATGAAGTCATAAGTAATTTAAAAAAAACGGGAGTGGAAATACAATATGAAGATGTAACTAATGATGTTTTAAGTGGAAATTACAACAGGAAATTCATAGAAACATTTAGTGATCGTAAAAATTTCAGTCAATTATTAATTTTTATGAAACATAACCTTTCAATTGATAATTTATTAGATAAAGTAAGGGAAAGAGGCGTAGATAGCTTGACTGGGCTTGAGAAAAAATATTTAAGCACTAATACAAATGAAAAATCATAATGAAGATAAAATGATAATTAGTGTGAAAGCATATCATTTTAAAGATTTGCAAAACAAATTATACGATAGTGATTGGCTAGATGCGAAACTAATTATTAAAAACGAAAACAAAATTCAAATAATTACTCTTGAATTTTGGTTAGTGGAGGAATTAGAAAGACTGCAGAATTGGTTAGAAAATATCTCGGAAAATAAATTCATGAATAAAACACTAGATTTTATTGACCCGAATTTAAATTTTAAATTAATGAAACGAAGTAATAAGAGGGTTGTAAAAGCTATTTATCAATTAAACGAAATGAATAAGATTGTATGGGAATTATTGGTAACAAAAGAGAATTTAGTAAAACTAATATCAGAAATAAAAAACATACTAATAAATTTTCCCTGCCGTTGTGGCTTTAAACACGAATTAAATTAAGTATAATTAAAACCTGAAAACATGAGTAACAAAATTTATTATTTCGAAGTGCCTGACCCTGAAGGAGAAGTTGCACAAAGCAAATTGGAAAGAATATTTGCAAATAATCTTAATCAAAAAGATGATCAACTTATATTTTTTGTTGATTCAAAAAAAACAAATAATATTTTCTACACCTTATGGTCAGCGAGCAAAGTCGAAAAAATAGTGCAGGAATTACAGATGCTAGGCGTTGTTTTTTTGTACAAAGATATTACTGAACACGTATTAATTGGGACTCAATTTAACAATGTTGAATTTTCAAAAATCTTTAGTAACGTACAAAATAAAAAACAATTAGATCTATTTTTAAGAAGCAATTTGACAAAGGATGATGTATTAGATAAAATAAATATTCAGGGAATAGAAGCGCTTACCGCAATAGATAAAGAGGTTTTAGATAAATAATTATTCAATAATATTAATTTTTATGGAAATTAAAAAGAAATTAAAGAAAGAATTAAGAGAACTAATTTTTTTTATTTTACTTTCTCGTGTTTTATTGTTCTTGTATAAGAAATCTACAATTCAATTTTTGGGATTACTCATAGCAGCATTTTGTTCATGGGCTTCTTATAAGTTGGTAGACACTTTAATAGCAGCTCCATTTGTAGTTGCTGGTATGTACATTTTCGTTCGGTTTAGGTGGGTACCTGCGTTAACGCAGGGAAAAGATATTAAGGAGATGGAAAGTGATTTAATGAAGTACTATAAAGAAAGAGATGAAATATTAGTTCAATTAATATAAATAAAGAAGGAAATATAGTAGGCAATGAAAATCTTCAAGAATTATTTGTGAGCATTCATAAAACCATGAATAAATTTGTTTTTTATTTAACAAAACCTATTTTTGATAAAGACAAAACAACCTGTTGATTTTTAATAGGTTTAATAAAATGTTTGGGGGAAATGTTACATTAAAACTAATTTTTGACAAATGAAAATAACATTTCAGAATCCACCTGTAACTGGCTCAAATGATCCATTTTTGGATTTTCAGCCTAATAATCCAAACCATTATCCAAAAGGTCCTGGAATATATATTTATGGGCTGCGTTTAAATATTTCTATAAATAATGGTTTTAGTAAAGTATTTGCCCCAATAGCTGTTGGAGAAACAACAGATTTAAAAAAGAGGTTATTAAATGAACACTACAATAGTTTGATTACTAACGGAAACAATAAAAAAGAGTTGTTTAGTTGGGATATTGCGAATAATGTCTCTAGTTTGATAGACATATACACGGATATGCAAAATTATAAGCAATCAAATGTGTGCCATAATGCAACACTTAATTCTTTAATTTGGTACAATCATCCAGATTTTTTTAATATTAGACTGCGCTTATGTAAACCAACTGATAGTAACTATATTTCAGGTTCTGGTCAATTAAAAAGTATTAAGATGAATGGTGACTTAGATTTAATAGATTCTAATAATAAGGGATATTCAAAAGCACACGAATTAAAACATCAGATTTTAAAAACGAAGGAATTATTTGTAAATAATTTTTATTTCATTTTTTTTAATGATAATTCTATTGAAGATAATATGGCGAATATTAGCTGTAAAAATATAGAAGATAGACATAGTTTAGAAAAAACCATAAAAGTGAACTTTAATAAAATAGGCATATATACGACTGCGGACTCTAGAAGGGGTAGTATCATGCCGATGAGAATTGATTTAACTAATCTCGAAAATACACTTATAAATCTTGGCAAACATTCATATGGCATGCCTTATGTCAGTCCTTTAATTTTATAACCATCTAAAAGCAATAATATGAAAAGCAAAGAATTAATTGAATTACTAAGTCCATTGATTAATAATCCTGAAAATTCAGGTTTTGAAATTAGGGTTACCTTTAAAAAGTTTGAAAAGGTGACAACTCTAAATGGAGAATTTACAGTTGTTTTTGAATCTAATTTTCATCCTAGCGCAGGGAATTTTTTTATGGGGCACACTTTTAAATTAGATTTAGATCATATCCGCCTTAAGTTAAAATCAAAAACAGATGTAGGCATAAGTTCTTTGCCTGATTTTAATAAAATTGAAATAATTGAACATTTCGCTCGCGAAATTGCTCTTAAATATCCAGAATTTAAAGACTGGCTTTTTTGTTTCAATAAAACTGGAGACGATTATGAAAAAATTATAGAGTTTATTATAAGGAAGAAAGGCGCTATAATGGGTAGGTTATATGGCATTTAAATATTCAAAGATAACAACCCCTCTATGCTATTAAACACTTCTATAACGAAACACCCCGATTTCATTGGTGACATCCACGGTCATTTTGATGCATTAGAAATGCTATTCAAAAAAATGGGTTACGAAAAAAAGAATGGGATTTATTTTCATTCAGAAAGGATTCCTGTTTTTATTGGCGATTATGTTGATAGAGGTCCAAAAATATTAGAAACATTGCGCTTGGTTCGTTCAATGCAGGAAAATGGTTCTGCGTTGGCAATAATGGGTAATCATGAGTATAACTATTTATGTTATCATTTAAAAGATGAAAATGATAAGCCATTCCGAGAAAATTCAACTAAGAATGAGAAGCAGCTCAATGGAACAAATCAATCATTAAATAGCCTAACTGAACGTGAAAGCTATTTATCATGGATGGCTTCACTACCAGTAACTCTTGAAACTGAAAAATACAGGGCTGTGCATGCACAATGGAATTATAAATCAACAGAAATGCTAAATAATTCAGGAATTAAAAAGTTCAATAGAGATGGACTAATTAAACTTTACAATAACAAACCACTTTTGAAGGAAGTAGATATATTACTGAAAGGTTTGGAAATAAATTTACCTGAATCTCTTTATTACAAAGATCATGAAGGGCATGAAAGAAAAGAATCTAGAATTAAATGGTGGAAGTCAACTCCTGGAAATAAATTTAGCGATACGTTTGCCTCTATTCCCACCGAATTAATGGATAAAGATATTGCAGCGTTTAAACCTGATTATAACGGGTTTTACAACGAAACAGAAAAGCCTGTATTTTTCGGTCACTATTGGCTTAAGCCAAATGAATTTGGTTTAACTGCCAGTAATGCTTGCTGTGTTGATTTTAGCATCGCCAAAGAAGGCCTTTTGGCGGCATATAGATTTTCGGGCGAACCAATATTAAACTCAAACAACTTAGTTAAGCATATAGATTAAAAAACAATATTCCCGTAATGGACACAATGCTGTCCATACATAATCGTTCTTTTTTGAATCCACCGATAATTTTAAATTTTATAAACCTAAAATTTAAAAAATTATGGAAACGGAAAAGAAAAATGTTGTTGTTTCATTTACGAAAGTTGATATGCCCTATGGTTGGTTGGGTAATATGAGTGCGTTTAAAGTAAAGTATGAAGGGAAAGAGTGGTTAACTGTTGAGGCGTTATTTCAATCGTTGAGATTTGATGATGAAGAAATAAAAGAAATAATAAGGAAAGAGAAAAGCCCGATGGGTGCTAAAATGAAAGCGAAATCTTTTAAAAATAAATTGGTGGTGGAACCGATGAGTGAGAAAGATGTTGATAATATGAAAATGTGTGTAAGGTTAAAGGTGGGGCAAAACCCGATTTTAAAAGAGAAAATATTAAAAACGAGAGAATTTGAAATAATAGAAGATATTGGAAGTAGAAATGGAGAAAGGCATTTATTTTGGGGAGCAAAAAAAGTAAATGGAGAATGGATTGGGAATAATATGATGGGAAAAATTTGGATGGAAATTAGAAAAGAGTTGAACAACTGTTAAACCAAATAGAATGGAAAACATTAAAACTGTAAATGATTATATCTCAGTAAAAGAAAAACTAAAAAATAAAGCAGCTGTATATGAAGAAATCATTGAATTAATATCTGATGATTTGGGGTTTAAATATTTTAGCAATTTAGACAATGAGACTAAGAAAAAAATTGTAATATCTTACGACATTCAATTATCGCATTATATGAATCTCTTTTTTGACGCTACCCATTTTTACAATGAGGATGAAAGAAATGTTTTTTATGTAATTGCTCAATTTTTATATTCTATGCAGGAAGATATTAAATGGGAAGAAAAGGAAAAATTAAATCCTACCTATGATGAAAATTCTATCGAATATGTAGACTTGTATTATGATCGAATGTTTGAATATTTTGAAGAATTTGATGTAATTGTTAAGAAAAATAATAGTTGGGAACAGTTTAAGAGTATAAGAAATGATTCTATGGAATCCGGGTATTCGATAGCAATGGCGTTTTATATGCTGTTTAATAATAGAATTGAAGAGGATTATGTGCAGAAATTTTGCAAAACTTTAGATGAATATATATGTTTTATAAGTCATACAGACTTTTATGAATCACAAACTGGAGCGTGGCTTGAGAAATTATTTGGGTTGGATGATGAACCTTATTCATTTGAATTACCTAATTAATATGAGTGATTTTTCTCAAAATAATATATCAATCAATGATTTCATTGCAAACAATTCTAATATTGATGCAGTAATCGTCAGCTCAAAAAATGATCTTGATTATATAAAAATCCTGATTGATTTAAGAAATCGTGTGCGAAAAGATTACGGAAGCATTAATTCATTTTTGATTGACTCTGTTGAAGATAGGGCCTTTTGCTTTATAAATATGGATAGCCAGCTAACTATTAGCGAAGATGAAAGTGTGAGGTTGTTTCAAAAAATACGAACTAAATTAAAGGTTATATTTTATAATGAATTTTCGGCATCATTGAATAGTGAAATTTTATTTTCCCTAATAAATTGGATGCGTTTGATTAAAATAGAAGATTTAATTTATTTTAATTTACCTCAAAAGACAAAAGTTCTTTTGCAAGCAAGAGGAAATGCTAAATATGAAATTAAACAATCTGTTTTTAAAAATTCTAATACTACTGAGATAGTAGATGTAATTGCCTATTTTTATTTTCCATTAACAACAACATCCTTCGAAGCATCGTTTTTAGAAGCAATTAATTCAGAAAAGAATATTAATACGCATTACACCGAGGTAACTGATTTGAAAATCACGAGGGTAGATAGAATTAGTGATAAGGGATATTCGCTTGGCGAGATTGATTTAGATTCTTTTTGATATTTCAAAACGAATCAATTTTTTTTCTGAAAACCTCTAGAACCAGTTTTTCCGCTTTATTCCAATCATTCAACTTATTAAATATTTCTATTGCAATTGAAAAATTTTTCACATCTAGTTTAATGGAGTTGTCCTTACTTAAAAATTCAACAAGATCTACAACATTTTCTATAATTGAAGGGTTATGCGGAAACAAATTCAATAGGTCTACTCTTATTGTATTAAAAAGGTCGATGGTATCAATACCGTCTTTTTTTGCAATTCCCATCCATTTCTCATCAATAAAACGCTCGTTTTCAGGGTGTCCGTTACCTTCAATTTTGCTTATATCCTGAATCAATGAAAACAGCGTAATGAAATTGTCATCAGCCTCTTTGTCAAAATTTAATCTGCTCGTCTCAAGGCTTCTTTTCATGCTAATTAATTCTTCTTTCAAAGAATCAATTTCGTTTCTTAGGTCAATAATACCATCGCGTTGCCATTCATAATTTTCCCAAACCTGATTATCAAGCCTTTCAATTTCTGATTTTAAATTATCAATTTCATTTTCAGTTCCCTGTTTGAGGGATTCCTGTTGCTCTTTAACAAATTTTTCTTTCCTCCTGGTATCATACTCGTCCCAAAATTTCTTCTTTTTTTCGTCCATTTGTAAATTTATTCAATTTAGCATTAAATATAGTGAGTTTTAGGTCTGTTTTTTAATTTAAATTAACTCAAGCAACAGGACTGTCTTTTAGTTCTTGATTTACAGAATGGTTAAAATTTCTTAGTCTGCTCTATTAATTTTTCATTTTAATCTTCTTATAATGCCGAATTGATGGCATAAAACAAAAAAGGGTAAAACGGCAATGTGTTTTATTTGTCAAATTAATAAAACACCTTAACCCATTCAATTTAAACGCTCACATAAAATACCCTACGGAAACTAATCAAAATAAATCAACGTGTATATTAATCTTAGCTTTATAAAATCTTTATTTTTAACTTTCTGATTTATGTAAACTAATACTTAATGCAATATGATAACCTGTATAATAATTGATGACGAAAAACCTGCTCGTGAATTTTTGACAAAACTGATTAACCAATATTTTGGACAAAAATTAGTTGTACTGGAAGCCGTTGAATCAGTTGAGAAAGGTGTTGAAGCAATTAACAAGATGCATCCCGAAATAATTTTTTTAGATATTGAAATGAAGGGCGAAGATGGATTTCAATTGTTTAAGTATTTTGACAATGTTTTTTTTGACATTATTTTTACTACCGCTCATAAAGATTACGCAATTGATGCCATTAAACATGCAGCAATTGATTATCTGTTAAAGCCTATCAATTTTGTTGATATGAATGAAGCTATAAAGCGCTTAGAACGAAAACAAACGGCATCAACTAACCAACAACGTATATCTGCTTTACTGGAGAACTTAAATACCGATTCAAATCAATTCAATAAAATTGCA
>JANYEQ010000097.1 GCA_025363015.1 Bacteroidota bacterium | reverse complement strand
ATATTGTTTAATGCCAGTGCAACTCCCTTTTTATAATGTAGAGTGTTTGATAAATTTTGCGCAATATTTGCATATTTGAAGGCACTATCTCTTTCGCCTGCATTATTAGATTTAGTTGAAATGTTAATAAAAATTTTTACCATATTCGTGTCTGTTTTAGCACTTTTCAGGAGCGTTTTTAACGAATCTATTTTGTTTATTTGTGAAAAACAAAAGCTATTAACTAATGAAAGGATATTGATTAAAAATATATAAACTATTTTCTTCATTTTTTAAATTTACTAAAATTTTAATCAATCTTTTTTATAAAAGTGAGTAGGGAAATTTTATAGTTTCGGTATAATAAATACTATTTAAAATTTTATTATTTTTTTAATAGTTAATCAATAATTAAATTCTATTCCTTTAATAGTTGTGAAAATTAATACAAAACAAATTTTAACTGGTACGGTAAATAAAGACAATGAAATAATTTTAGATACGCTTGTTTATAGGTTGTGATTTGATAAAAAAAAAACTCTTAACTAAACGTTAAGAGTTTTTTAAATTAGGTTAAAAGTTACTAATTAGTGTTTTTTACCTGGTTTTGCTTTAGCTAATGAATCAGCCATGTGAATTGAATCAGCTTTAGCTTTTTCAGCAGCAGCAGCCATTTCAGCAGTTTTAGCAGCTTCAGCTTCTACAGCAGCAATTGAATCTTGTTTCATTTTGTCTACAGCAGCAATTGAATCTTGTTTTGCTTTTTCTTTAGCTTCAACTTCTTCTTTAGATGGACCACACGCTACGAAAGTAGCAGATAATGCAGCGATAGCTACGATTGATAATACTTTTTTCATTTTAGTTGTTTTTATGTTTTTTGTAAATTTGGCACAAAAATAGTATTATTTTTATTTAAATGCCAAAAAAAAACAAAAAAGGTTAATTTTTTTTAACAATTTACCAAGTAATTAACAATTCAACTACTATTTAGTGCTAATTTTGGGCTTTAATTATGTATAAACTATTAAAATTTTTTTTATTTAAAATTAACCCCGAAAAGGCACACCATGTCACATTTTCGATTATAAAATGGACAAATTATATACCTTTTTTTAATTTTTTTAGTAAAAAAATATTCCTTATTAATCATCCAAAACTTAAAAAAACTGTTTTTGGGTTAGATTTTAAAAATCCAATAGGCTTAGCTGCTGGTTTAGATAAAGATGCACTTGTTTTTAACGAGCTGGGTAATTTTGGATTTGGTTTTATTGAAATAGGCACTGTTACGCCCAAACCCCAATTGGGTAATGATAAACCTCGTTTGTTTAGATTGCCAAAAAACGAGGCTTTAATTAACAGAATGGGTTTTAATAATCAAGGTGTAACAGAGGCCGCAAAAAAATTAAAAAATAGAAAAGATAAAACTCTTATAATTGGTGGAAACATTGGTAAAAATAAATTAACGCCCAACCAACAGGCAGTGGATGATTACGTTATTTGCTTTAATGAATTGTTTAATGTGGTGGATTACTTTGTGGTAAATGTATCGTCGCCCAACACCCCAAATTTAAGAGATTTACAAGAAAAAGAGCCTTTAACTAACTTGTTAAATACGCTTCAAAACCTTAATTATACCAAACAAAAGCCAAAACCCATTCTGTTAAAAATAGCCCCCGATTTAACAAACACACAATTAGATGATATTATTGATATTGTAAAAATTACTAAAATAGCAGGTGTTATAGCAACAAATACAACTATTAGTAGAGAGGGATTAAATTACGAAAGAACTGAATTAGAAAACTTTGGCGCTGGTGGATTGAGCGGTTTGCCATTATCAAAACGAAGCACAGAAGTGATTGCGTATTTAAAAACAAAATCAAATAATGCTTTTCCGGTAATTGGTGTGGGTGGAATACACAATGTGGAAGACGCACTTGAAAAATTAAATGCAGGAGCTGATTTAATTCAATTATATACTGGCTTTGTGTATCATGGTCCAAAATTGATTAAAGACATTAATAATGCAATTATAAATGAAAAAAATTAAGTGAAAGTATATTTATACATATTGGTACTTATTTTGCTTGGTTCTTGCCTGCAAGAGAGTAAAAGCAAACATGTTACTATTAAAACAGATTTAAGCATTGCAGATACTACAAAATCTAGATATACTGATACCTTAAAAATACTTTGCTACGGAGAAAAAACACCTGATTTATATGTAAACGTAAGGCATATACTACAAAAAAAATATACCGTTAATTTTATAGATGTTGCGGGTTGTGAAGTTACTACTAAACTTATAGATAGCGTAAAAAAATGTAATTTTATAACTTACACGCAATTAAATAAACGTTATAACCGAAATGTAGAATTTGAAATAAATAAAATTTTAAGCGAGGAATACAGTTACTTAAATAAGTTAGATAGTTACTTACGAAAAACTCAAAAAGAAGAAAATACAGCATTATTAATTTATTACGTAAAAAAACCGCACATGTATAAAGCCTATTTTTTATTTGGACAACCAACTGAAAAAACATTGCAATACCGTATAAAATCTGTATTAGAAGTGGACAGCGCCACCAAAAAAATAATTAGCCGCACAAAAAAAGACGAATTGCTCCCCTACAATTTTAAACAATTACAAAATGATTAAACTTACCGAATGCCCCCGCGATGCCATGCAAGGTATTAAAGACTTTATACCTACTCCCAAAAAAATAAAGTATATTAATCAATTATTAAAAGTTGGGTTTAATACCATTGATTTTGGAAGTTTTGTATCTCCCAAAGCTATACCCCAATTACAGGATACGGCAGAGGTATTAAAGCAGTTGGATTTAAGTACTACAAAAAGTAAATTATTAGCTATTGTGGCAAATACCCGTGGCGCACAAGATGCCTGTGCTTTTGATGAAATAAGCTATTTAGGTTTTCCATTTTCTATTTCAGAAACCTTTCAGCAACGTAATACCAATTCGTCTATTACTGAATCGTTAGTGCGAGTAGAGGAAATTCAAAGTCTATGCATAAAACACAACAAACAATTAGTTGTTTATATATCAATGGCATTTGGTAACCCTTATAGTGATGTATGGAGCCCCGAAATTGCCATTAACTGGTGTAAACAATTACAACAAATGGGCATAAAATTTTTGCCTTTGGCCGATACCATTGGCTGCTCAACTCCCGAAAATATTACACAATTATTTTCAGCCTTAATCCCCGAATTTAAAAATGTAGAATTTGGCGCGCATTTACATTCAACCAAACAAAAAAGTTTAGAAAAAATTACTGCAGCATATACTAGTGGTTGCCGCAGTTTTGATGTTGCCATACACGGCTTTGGTGGTTGCCCAATGGCAGCCGACGATTTAACGGGTAATATAGCAACCGAAGATTTAGAAAGTTTTACAACAACACATAATATTCAATTAAATTTAAATAAAGATGAATTAGAAGCATGCTATTCTGCCAGTTGGGATATTTTTAATAATTATCATTAATTTAATTGTTAAATACTTTGTAGATAAAAAAAAAGTAACCTTGTGTGTTACGTTTTTTTGATACATATATTTAAACTATTATATTAAACGTAAAAAACATAGCTTTTAATTACCCTAACCAAACCTATTTTAAGGGCTTATCAAACATTTCGTTTCAATTAAACAAAGGTCAAATACTTGCCCTTGTTGGCAAAAGTGGTAGTGGTAAAACAACCTTAATGAAATGCATTTACGGTTTAGAAGATTTACAAAGTGGCGAGGTATTAATGGATGGTGAGCGAGTTTTAGGGCCTTCCTATCATCTTATTCCGGGTAATCAAAATATGAAATTGGTAAGCCAAGATTTTTATGTATTAGATAATCACACTGTTGAAGAAAATATTTTTGATAAATTAATTGGTTATAAAAACGAACATAAACAAAAACGTGCCAATAAACTTTTAAAACTATTAGATTTAGTGGCTTTACAAAAAACAAAAGCACGTTTTTTATCAAGTGGGCAAAAACAGCGTGTAGCTATTGCTCGAGCCTTAGCCATTATACCCAATGTATTGTTGTTAGACGAGCCCTTTAGTAATTTAGATATGATTTTGGCCGATAAATTATTTGCCTTTGTTACTGCCGAAGTTAAAAAAAATAAAACGGCCGTTATTTTAATCACTCACATTGCCGAAGAAGCTCTTAAATATGCCAATAGTATTGCAGTAATGGATAATGGTAAAATTATACAACTGGGCGAAAAATGGAATGTATATTATCAGCCAAAAAATACAAAATTAGCAGGTTTGTTGGGTAATTACAGTGTTGTTAAAGCGATAGATTTAGATAAAAAATCGACACTTAAATTAAAATCTAAATTAGTAGTTAGACCAAATAAATTTACACAGGTACAGAAAAATAAAAATTATGATGTAGTGGTAACTGTTACCAATTGTACATTTAATGGTAAATGCTTTGAAGTATTGGCACAAACCATAAACGAAAATTATTTAATTTTTTATGCAACTAACTCCTTAACCGTTGATGATAGGTGTTGGTTAAAAATTAACTAAATTTTAAATTGCTATATAGCACTTAATTTAAAATCGTAACCTTCCATAATTTGGTTACAAAGCAATTTTTTACAGGCTTCATCTACTTTTGCTTTGGCGGCATTTTCGGTGTCGGCTTCAATTTCTAAAGTAATATGTTTGCCAATACGTACGTTTTCAATTTCGGCTAAGCCTAAGTTTTTCATAGAGCCTGTAACGGCTTTTCCTTGTGGGTCTAACAATGCTTTTAGAGGCATTACATTTATGTTTGCTATAAACTTCATTTGTTTAAATTATTTTTTAATTAATTATGCTTTCTTTTTTTGAAAAACAATAAATAGGTTTCCAAAAAAATCTAATACTTTTTTAAATGTATCAAAGTAAAGAGTAACCATTAGGGTTAAACTCATTAACCAAATAACACAAATATTAAACCAAAAGGTGCTAAAATAAGTGCCAAATAAATTTTTGCGTGGGGCATAAAAATGCGCACTTCCTATTTTAGATTCAGTAGGGTCGGCAAAAATTGGGTCAACGGTTTGTATAAACCTTCCGTCTTTTTCCAAGCATTTTTCACCACTTATATCGTTTGCATTTCTTACGGCTTGTGTTAAGTATTCGTTTTCGTAATTATCGCGTAAAGCAACAATATCATTTGTTTTTTTAATTTTAATAGTTAAGTCATCAGCATCTTTACGCGCTTTTTTATCAATATTATTATAGCGTTCTTTTAAAGCTTCTATGTAAGTAAATATATCTTTAGCTAGGGCAGAATTAAAATCTTTAGTATTTAATTTGTTTAAAAACTCGCATTTAATGTTTTTAAATAGTTTGTTTTCCTTAGTTAATTCGGTTTTAAGTAGTGTTAAATCGGCCTCGTATCTTGCAATAGACATACCTTCCTTTAAACCACTTTCTATTTTATTTACTTTGGCTTGTATTTTTTGGCGCCAATAATCTTTTTTATAACTGGCTACACTTATACTTTTATCAAAACGATAAAATTGTTTTTCATACTCGTTTTCTTTGTATTGGTTTACAGCTAAAGCTTCGTATGCCCATCGGCTTGCCATCATTTCGCCAACTACTGGCACGCTACCTTGTTTGGCTAATAAAGGATTTAGTTTATCAAATTTTACAACTACACCAGCTAATAATAATTGAGGTATAATTAAAAACGGAATTAAAATATAAATGGTTACGGCACTATTAAAAGCACTACTAATGTTTAAACCCAACATATTTGCAAAGCAACTGGTAGTAAATAGTACCATCCAATAATCGCAATACATGCCTTTTACACCCAATATGGAGTTACCAACTATTACAAAGGTAAGTGTTTGCACGGCAGATAAGGAGAACATGATGATTATTTTACTCCACAAATAACTGCTTTTACTTAGGTTTAAAAACGATTCGCGCTTACGTATTTTTCGGTCGCGAATAATTTCTTCGGCACTAACCGTTAAGCCTATAAACAAAGCTACTACCACACTCATAAACATATAAGCGGGCACGTTTTCATTTTCTCTAAAAATATAACCTTTGCTATTTTCGGCATCGGTATTAAAGTAGCGTACTAAAAAGGCGAGTATAAATGCGAGTAGGGGGGCTTCTATAAAACTAATTAACATATACTGTGTGTTAGTTAATTTACTTTTTACATCGCGTGTCATAAATACTTTAAATTGTTTTAAAATATTTGGTATTTTAAAAATACTTTCGGGTATTTCGGTATGCTTTTTTTCGGAGTGAATATTGCTTTCTATTAATTCTTTATAATGCTCATTCCACTCTACTGGCTTGGTTTTACGAGTATAAGTAATGTTTCCGTACTCATCTAATACTTTACTTTCAATAATGTTAAAAATTTGTTCGGGGTTTACGTTACCACAATAACCGCACTCGCTTTCCTCAGCATTAACGTGGTTTACTAAGCGTTTAAAATAACTCACGGCATCAACAGGGTTGCCATAATAAATGGGGTATCCGCCCACATCTAAAATCATTAGCTTATCAAACATTTTATAAATTTCGGATGATGGCTGATGAATTACTACAAAAATTAATTTTCCTTTTAAAGCTAGTTCTTTTAAAAGATCCATAATGTTTTCAGAGTCGCGAGACGATAAACCCGAGGTGGGCTCATCTACAAATAAAACACTTGGTTCTCTAATTAATTCTAACGAAATATTTAATCGTTTACGTTGCCCACCACTAATGGTTTTTTCTAAAGGAGACCCCACTTTTAAATGGCGTGTTTCGCTTAAGCCAATATCTGCCAATAGGCTATTACAACGTTTGCTAATTTCATCGTCGGATAAATTACCAAAGCACAATTTAGCGTTGTAAAATAGATTTTCGTAAACGGTTAATTCTTCAATCAATAAATCATCTTGACTAACGTGCCCAATTACACCCGCAACAGCTTCTTTTTCGGTATGAATGTTTTTGCCATTTATTTTTACCGAACCACCACTTGGGGTTTCCATACTATTTAAAACGTTGAGCAAGGTGCTTTTACCAGCACCTGAACCGCCCATAATACCAATTAGTTTACCACTTTCTTCGTTAATATTAACGTCGCGTAAACCTAATTTACCACCTTTAAATTTGTATTCTAAATTTTTTACTTCAAAGGTAATTTTGGTTTGCGTTTCATCGCTTAAAAAACGTCCAATAACATCGCTATAATAAATTGGTTTTATTTTACTTGAACGAATGGATGAACCAGGGGTAAAAATGTGTACACGTTCGCTTGAAATGCTTTGCCCGTTTAATTGCAGCTCCATATTACCATAAATGCGTAAAACATACATGGCAACGCTTTGTATTTGTATAATACGCACGTCTTTGGTCATTGGTTCGCAATAAATATGCTTGCAATTGTTTTGATAACCCAACTCTTGGTTACTAATGGTTAAAATATTTGGCGTGTTAGGTATTACATCTAATCCATCTTCAATAAAGGATTTTAAAGCGTTAAATTCTTCGGTTGGAATGTTAAATGTTTCGGCAACGGTAACTACAAACTCGTTTTCTTGTTCGCTAATTTCGTTGCTTGAGTATATAAATTCTAACAAACGCACCAGTACAATTACTTTTTGTGGTTGCTCTAATTCTTGATTTATTTGGGTACAAATTTTTAATACTTTAACTGAGTTTAAAGAAGTACGTTTTGCTGCGCCTTCTTTTTTCTTACTGGCGCTTTGGCTGGCTTCAATATACTCATCAAATATTTTAAGGTAAGTATCAACTTGATCGGCACTTAATTGTTGTTTTAAAAAGGATAGTACAATTTGACGCCCAGTGTTATTAATGCCATCTACTTTGGCAATAATAGAAAACATTTGCATTAGGGCTCTTAGTATTCGTTCACTCATAGTTTTTAGTTTTTTTGTTTAGTTTTTTTTATGTCAATACTTTCATAAAAACATTTGGCAAGTTGTTTTACCTGGCTGCAATCTTGCTTTGTATAAAGGGTTTCGGCTTTACCAAAAACAATGGCTGTTAATCCGTCGTCTTTTAAGGTGCCAATATAATTTTTCCAAATTTCAATAACGTAATAGCCAGTATTTTTATCTAATTGATACTGCTTGGTATCTTTAGCATAGTAGCTTTTTTCGCTAGATTTTAGTTCGAGAACATCAATTTTACCAAAATATAAATTTTCGGTTACAATAAGTTTTAGGTAATATTTATTGTTATCGCTTTTATACAAAAAAAAGTTACTGTTATTTTTAAATGTTGTTTGAAGATAATGGGCGTTTATGGTTTTATTTTCTTTAGGAATGGTAACGGTATCGGGTTTAAAAGTACATTCGGCTTGACTTTTTACGGTTGTAAAACCCAGTACTAATGGTAAAATAATTATAAAATGTTTTAAATTCATTTTTAAGGAAACTAATATACAAAAAACATTTTAAACACAGTTTTTTTAATTATTATAAGTATAACTTAATTGTATTTAATTGATTTTTAATGTTTTATGATTTAAATTAGAACTAACACAATAACGCGTTAATTATTACGTTATTAATTAAACTAAACCCAAATTAACGCCTATGATTAGTACATTTACTCAAACAAATACCCTTACCGAAAATACAGTTAAAACAGAGCAAATTATGAGTTTACCCGAATTTGCACAGCCTTCGGTAAAAACAATAGCTACGATATTAAATTATAGTAAAAATTTAGAAATTAAACATTCGGGTTTAGTTAATGCTATTGAAATTATAAAAAGTTAACGGATAGGTAAAATGTAAAAGGGAAAGTGACAAAGGTGTGTTTTTGAACAGCCACCAATGCCGTTTTATATTTTTTATTTTGCCTCTTCCATTTTACGTTTTAGCACTTTCATTTTTCCTTTTATTTTTCTTTAACGTTTATTATTGTATTTTTATACAAACTATTTTTTAAATGCGTAAAGTTTATTTATTAATTTTTGTATGTATTGGGCTAATTGTTTTTGGGCAAATAGATATTAATAATACTAA
>JANYEQ010000013.1 GCA_025363015.1 Bacteroidota bacterium | reverse complement strand
AACTGCTGTAGCTGTACACGAATTTACATCTAAGGCTAATACACTGTATGTATATGTTCCACCAATGGGTTCAGAAATTGATGTAGCCGCTACTGCTGCACCTGTGCTCCATGAATAAGTATAAGCTGCACCCATTCCACCCGAAGCTGTAGCTATAAAGTTAATAAAAGAACCCATACAAACCTGCGTGGTATTGGTAGCAATAGTTACCGATACTGAAGTAGGCTGAATAAGCGTAGTAGTGCCTGTAAACAAACAACCTATATTATCTTTTAAAACACAACTATACGTACCCGCCGTTAAACTGCCCGCTACAGCTGTATTTTGGGTAGGATTACTACTCCACGTATACGTGTATGGCGATGTGCCCGCAATTGGTATATTAGTTACACTAGCCGTGCCATTGTTACCATTATTACAAGTAACTGAAGTGTTCCCTAAGGTTAAAAAGGCTTGGGCAGGTTGAGTAATTGAAGTTGTAGCCGAAAATGTACAGCCCTTATTATCTGTTACAGAGCAAGTGTATGTACCTGCTATTAAACTCGTAGTTTGTGCAGCCGTGGTGGAATTTGACCACAAATAAGTATATGGCGCTGTGGAAGTACCTGTTATTGCACTTATACTGGCAGTACCATTACTACCATTATAACAACTTACCGATGTACTTACAATAGCTGGGGTAAACTGACTTGGCGCAATTACTAAAGTAGTGGCAGAGGCTGTACAGGCAGGCGAAAATACGGTTAACGTATAAATACCACTTGTAGCCGTTGGTAATACTTGGTTAGCTGTAACTAACGTTGGAGTACTATAACCACCGGGTCCTGTCCACGAATACGTTATGGGCGCCGTTGAAAAACCTGCCATAGCTACTAAACTTAAGGATGTGCTTACGCCAGATAGAACACACGAGCTAGTGGAGGCAGCCGTTACGCTGCACACACAATTAATTGCAAAAGTTTGAGTATAAATTGGGCCACAGGGCGCATTAATTTGAGCAAATAAAGTGTAAGTACCATTAGATAAATTGGTTGCTGTATTAGTTAGTAATGCACTATTACTGGTAAGACTTACAACGGTACCCCCCGAATTAGTCCAAGAGTAGGTAATAAGAGGTGCTACTATGCTTGTAGTTAAAGAACCTATTGCTGTTCCATTACTATTACCCACACACACTGGCGTTACTGATAACTGCACTTGTGTACACGTATTGCTATTTATAGCAGAGTAAACGCCACCAAAACCGCTACCACTAACATATAGTGAGTTTAAGCCTTCAACATATTTAATATCAAAAACATACTTATTAGGAGTTGTGGCCCCTAATGGAATTGAAGGTAGAGCTGAAAACGATGTACCATTAAAATTATAGGATTGAATGATATTATTACCACCAATATAAATATTATCACAATTATCCACCGCAATTCCTCCTTCAATCATTAAAGCATTTCCAGCAACAGCTATTGAAGTTAATGGCGCGCCCGTTGTTTTATTATAGGCTTTTATATTTAAACCGTTATAATAATAAACATAATTATTACTTGCAGCCAAGCAATTGTAGCCATTAGAAAACGAAGTTGGCATAGCCGAACCTACGTAGTTTTTATTATTACTTTCTTGCATATTCGTAAAACCACTAGGCTGAGTCCAAATATTACCATTAAATGCTGCATTAATTTTTAATATCTTATCGTTTAAGGAAGTTTGACTTCCGTATATAATATAGATTGCACCTTGTGGATCTGATGTTTGGCACGCTATATCTTGTTGACTGCCTCCAATTCCAGAAAAATTTTGTAAGCTTACAACACCAGTACCTTGATTTAATTGTCCACCCGAAATATTAACACCCGAAATTGTACCCCCTAAACCAAATATTTGACCAGTAGCACAATTGTAACCAAATTCCCAATTCTCATTCCAAGTATTGTTACCAATACTTATAAAGTTATCATAAACGCCATTTGCATCAATTCTTACAATTCTTGCACCAACACCATTATTAAATCCCTCTCCTTCAAAAGATTTTCCTGTAGTTTTATCTACTATAAAATTTCCGCAATATTTACTACTAGGTATTGATCCTAAAGATGACCAGCTTTGAGAAGCAACAACACCACCAAATGTCCACAGTAAAGCTCCAGCAGGAGAATATTTTGAAATTAAAAAAGGGCCCGATCCACCAAAAACATAATAGTTTCCAACATAATCAAAGTCTACATCGTATCCATAATTATTTGAAACAAGTGGCGTAATGCTAACCCAAGGGTCAATAACTAACGTTTCATTTGTATTGTAACCATTTGGAAAGGCAAAACCTATTACACCTTCGTTTACTACAAAATTAGTACTTATCTGTTGGTTGTTTTGAAAGCTAATAGGAGCATATTCAATAATATCTTCTAAAGGAGTTTTTATAACAACATTGCCTTTTTTAATAGAAATACCTTTTACATCGCCACTGTACATAATTTTTACATCGTTTACATTTGCTCCTGGGTGTAAAATCACATTATATTTTATACCATTACTTTTTTCGTTCGTAAAAACATACTCAATATCAATATTATTATATACGTTTTTATAGGTAATTTTTTTTAAACAATTTGCTTTAAAATCGCCGTAAGACATGTAATAGCTTTGTTTTTCGCTTTCTTCAATCTGAATATTAGCGTTACAATTTTGCCAAGTAACATTTACAAAATATTTGTTTGAGGGTTTTTCAATCACTTTTTTGCCACGCTCTAAATCCTCTCTCTGTCTTTCCGTTAACGGAAACTGTTCTTCAATATAATAAGTAAGCCCAGTAGTTTTAAAATACACTTTTTCGCTATTATTTTCGTAACCATATTTTATATCTTGGGGATTTGCTATGGTATTTGCATATTGTCCCTTATTCTCTACAAATACACGTAGCCCAAATATATCGCCATTTACAACAAACTTGTTATGTTGTGCAAAGCTTAAAAATGGAATTGCTAAAACTGAAAATAAAATAAAGATTTTTTTCATTTGATATATTTTAAAATAATAAGTCTAAATATACTGCAAACTCGTTTATATATTGTTATTATTGCCTAAGTATAAATGCTATTTCACTCATTTAAACAGACATTTTTTGGTATTCTGATACTTTTAAAGGCTTTAATACTTTTTCATATCTCTGATTTTATAGTTTGACAAAGTAATGAAGTTGGCTATTTCTTTAAAAATATCGCCATTTACTAAACAAAAAAAATTACGATGTATGCATTTAAATAGTGCATTTTTTACACACATATTCAGTCAAATATAAATACAAAACTTAAACAAGCGTGGCTTGAGCAAATTAAATACCAAAGGAATTAAAATTAATACCCTACCTGTTAAGAGTTACATGGCCAGTTTTAAATATTTTTTTACCATTTAAACCCTTGTAACTTACTTTGTAAACATACACATCGTTTTTACACAATGCGCCTTTGTATGTGCCATTCCATCCTAGTTTTTGATCGGTACTACTAAAT
>JANYEQ010000075.1 GCA_025363015.1 Bacteroidota bacterium | reverse complement strand
CAATCTTTCTATCAGGAAGGGTTTAATAAACAATAAGCTGAATTTAACCGTTGGCATGAATGATGTTTTTTACACCTTGAAATCAAGAAACACCGTAAATTATTTAAATATGCAATCGAGTACTTTTACTTCCTTTGACTCGCAACGTTTTAAAGTAAACCTAATGTATAATTTTGGGAAAATAAAAGTTCAGCAGCGCAAAACAAAAAGTAACGAAGAGGAAAGTAAACGATTGGGTCGATAAGTAGAAATTAAGGCAACTTAAGAATCAATGATTATTTCATTTGCTGATTTAATTAAGAGAATAAGTCAAAAAAACTGTCTTGTTTCCCCAACGGTTTCAAGTTAAAGCTGCAGGGAGTGCTAAAAGAACAAATCAACCTAAACGTATAGACCCGTGTGTACAGACCTAAACGCATAGACCTGCGAGAAACCAACAAGACTTAGCTAACGCACATTTTACAAACACATTTAGCGCTTTTAATTAATGGCTAAGATTTTATGTTGGCGCTAAATAAGTTTGCAAAATTTCCTTCCCGCCTGTGTGTATCGACCTGTGTGTAAAAGGCCGACGTGAAAAAAATTTTAAAAGATCAGGGTTCTTTTGGCATTTCGGTTAGCTGCTCTCCCACCCTCTTAACTACCCGACAAAAACAATTAACGCCAACAAAAATTTAACGGCGGACACCCAAGCAGTGGCGAAATCTGGGTGCGCCCCTACTGGGTGGTAACACAAAGCAAGCGTAATTTTTTGTGCATTAACGCTCAAATGCATATCTTGGACTTACAAAAAACTAACGCCTGCTTTCAAAACGATAACGGTATAGATACCATAACAAAATTCACTATACCGCTAACCTATATAGTTCCTCAGATACAAAATTCGACAGGTAATATTATTAGTGATACTTTAAATTGGACATTGGTAACAGGTACTTTTGTAGCTAACGGAAATGAAAAACATTGTGTAATAGGTAATTTTAAAAGTGACGCAAATACAAATAAAGTATTAATTAATACAACCAATTTACCATTTATTTTTGCAGATTGTGCAATAGACGACGTTAGCTGCATCCCTCTTGATTTACCCGCTTATGCAGGCGCAGATGCTTGGGCAATACCCGGCACAACATTATATATTGGCAGGCAACAAGATGTTGGTATAGATGAAGCCTGTACATGGTATAACTTAACTAATACAACTACCCCTATAGCCAATGCCGCAGGTTTTAGTTTAACAGTAAGTGCCATTACAACAACTTATATAGTAAAGCAAGATATTTGCGGCATAATAAAATACGATACGGTGGTAGTACATGCCAGTGCTTTAGGCATTGGGTCGATGAGCGGAGTCGAAGCGGGTTTTAAAGTTTACCCGAACCCTGCAAACGATGTTTTAAATATTGAAATTTCGGACGCTGAGCTCAGTCGAAGTGGTAGTTTAAAATTACAAATAACAAATAACTTAGGTCTATTAATAAGAGAAGAAGAAGTTGTACTTAAAAATGGCACAGCACAACTAAACATAAAAGAGTTAGAAAGTGGAGTTTACGTTTTAAAAGTGGCTTCGACTATGCTCAGCCACCAAGGCATTAGCAAACGATTTGTGGTAGCGAGGTAATTATGCCCTTTGAAAAATAACGTAAAAAATGAGGGGGGGTAAAGAGCAGGCTTTTGTGTGAAGCAAACGTGTAGCAAATACAGTGTAAAAGGTATTTAATGTTGGGCTGAATTGTGTTGGTTTGTATATCAACAGTAATACTTTAATTCCTTAAATCCTTTTTTGAAAAAATTTTCAAAGCTGAGTTGTTGGTGTTTTAAAATTTTAAACAAACTAAAAACAATTAAATTAGCTTCTTTCTCATATTTACCATATAATACTCTTGGAATTTTTCAGCATTGTATGCAAATGTTTCTTGGCTAAAAAAAAATGGTTTGATACTATTTATACTGATATATATTAAATTTTTATAAAAAAAATTGGAGGCTATTTAAATAACCTCCAATTCCATTTTATTGTGTGTATAATAAATTACTTAGCCTTAGCTTTTACGTATTGAAATGGTTCGTATTTGCTACGACCCAAAGCGGCATCGCCCCTATAACGTGGGCCACGCACTTTTGATGATTTTGTAAATCGTAATTTTTTAACATTGCCACCTTTAGCTTCTACGGCTTCTTTTATACGTTCTTGTAATTTTTTAGCACGGCTACTCGCCAGTTGTTTGTTATTTTTATAAGCACGAGTTGGCACAAACGATGCACTTGATTTTATGGCAATACGAACTGTTTTTCGTTTGCTAATTTCTACAACTTTATCAATAAAGGCTGTCCAAATATCGGCATCATCATTTACGTTTTTATTGTATTTAAAATAAAATTCGTATTCAGAGGCTGATAAATTTCCTACTACTTGGCTTGTTTTTTCGGCACCAACATATACTGTTTTAGCAAAACGTTTACTGCCTTTTATGCCTATGGTACTAACACTTTCGTTTTCAGAAACATTACCATCATTAGTAGCATTTAGTATATATTTTGTATCTGCGCTTAATTCAATATTTTTAGCAATACCTTTTTCGTTGGTTGTTGTTTCGTATTTGTTACCATCGGCATCTGTTAAAATAACACTAGCATTTGGCACCACTTTACGCGTTTTGCTATTTTTTACAATAACATCTAACACTAAATCTTTTGAGGTTTTTTGTGCTTTTCCATCAATATAAATTATTTGATTAATAACCTTACCCGATTTTACACCCACCGTGCTTATATCTGCTACTGGCGATTTTTTACCATTATCATCAGCATATATAGTGTATTTTTTATCAGCCTTTAAAGAAATGCCATCAAAGTGCCCATCTTTATTTGATGTAAATGATTGTGATGTACCACCTTGTTCTTCAACAGTAATTTTTGCATCCGCTACCGCTTTTTTATTTTTATTATCATTAAATACAATGGCATTTAATATAATAGCATTTTGTTTGGCTCTAATTTTACCTAATAATTTAACAGGCTCTAAATTCACTTCGCGTTTAATTTCAGAGTAACTTAATTCGTTAGTTACAAAAACATCTTCATTATAAAACTCTTCGCCTGCTGGTGCTTGGTAGCTAAAGTTATACTCGCGCCCTGGAGGTAAAATGGTTGAAAAAGTTCCATTAACTAATTTTGGACGGTAAGTTCCAACTATTTCACCAGTCTGCTTATCTTTAACTACAATCATTAACTCTTCTGGTAATTTTTCGCCTGGTGCTGCTATAATTTGACCTTTAAATAAGGCTAAAGGTTTTTCTTTTGCTTCAGGTATAGATACCATATAAATATCTTTTTCGCCAAAACCACCATCTTTGGCCGACGAAAAATAACCACGCTTACCATCTGGCGAGGCAATGTAAAAAACATCATCATCAGTAGTATTAATAGGATATCCAATATTTGTTACATCGCTAAATTTATTATCTTCGTTTAAAATAGCAAACATAATATCAAAACCACCCATTGTTTTATGCCCTTTTGATGCAAAGAAAAAAGTAGTACCATCGGGGTGAATAAATGCCCCATCTTCATCGTACTCTGTATTAATAGTTGGGCCCATATTTAAAGCTTTGCTCCATTTACCATTTGGTAATTTTACACAACGGTAAATATCTCGCCCTCCAAAGCCACCTGGCCTGTCACTTACAAAAAATAATAAAGTTTTATCAGCATTTAAACAGGCATGACTTTCCCAATATTTTGTATTTACATCTGAGCCAAATTCTTTTAACGAACTCCAATCTTTACCATCGTAATTACTGTAATAAATATTACCACCCTGTCCATCACCATTATCACGGTATAATATTAACGTTTGTCCGTCGGGGGTTAGGTTAACCGAACCTTCCATACCACTTGTATTAATATTTGATGAAATAGGTTGTGGCGAACCCCATTTACCCATTTCGTCTTTATAAGAAACCACAACATCTTCATGATAATAACCAAAGCCATCTTTAATACCACCCGTTGTATTTGGGCGGCGGGTGGTGTAAACCAACATCCGCTCATCTGAACTAATAACGGGGCTATAATCAGGGTAATTACCATTAATACTATCGCCAATATTAGTAATTTGAATATTTATAGGACTGGCCACTAACTCTTTTGCATAGGTAGCCGTGGCTTTTCCGTTGGTAATTAATTTTTGCCATTCTTTATCTTTTGCACTTACTAATTTTCCAAAATCGTCGTAAGCTTTAATGGCTTCATCAAACTTATAATTAATATGTAAAGCTTGTCCGTAATAATACTGTGCCAGCGGTGCTGCAGCTTTTTCAGTATAATTATCATTTTTATAAGTACGAGAAATATTAGTTATTGCTTTTGCTAAATGATATTCAGCTTTTGATTTTTGGTTTAATGAATGTAAATAACAAACGCCTAATAAATAATTTACATTAGCCGAAGATGAATCTATTTGATAAGCAGCCTCAAAATTATCTAAGGCAACTAAAAAATTGTCTTCTAATAAAAGGTACGACCCCTCTTGAAAATATTCTTTATACGATGCACCTGCTTTAATTTGTGCATAGTTATTAAATGCGTATAGTGCCGACAGTAAAACTAATAATTTCTTCATTTTTTTTATTGAATTTGATAAGATAGCAAAATTATAATTATATTTTTAAAAATAGCAGGTTTATACAATTATTATTGGCTTTTATCGATAAATAGCAGTTATTTATCCTAAATCGATTAATACGCAAATAGCCCCTTAATTTTTTTATCTTTGCCGCCAAACTACATTTAAAATGACTTTTGCCGAAGAAATAAATCGCCGCCGAACCTTTGCTATTATTGCCCACCCCGATGCTGGTAAAACTACTCTTACCGAAAAATTATTGTTATTTGGTGGCGCTATACAAAGCGCTGGAGCTGTAAAATCTAACAAAATTAAAAAAGCTACCACTTCCGATTTTATGGAAATTGAAAAGCAGCGCGGTATTTCAGTTTCTACGTCGGTAATGGCATTTGATTATAAAAAATATAAAGTAAATATTTTAGATACACCCGGTCACGAAGATTTTGCCGAAGATACCTACCGAACACTTAGCGCCGTAGACAGCGTTATAATGGTAATTGATTGTGTAAAAGGTGTTGAACCCCAAACCCGCAAACTGCTTGAAGTGTGTCGAATGCGCAATACGCCCGTAATTGTATTTATTAATAAAATGGATAGAGAGGGGCAAAACCCTTTTGATTTATTAGATGAAATTGAAAAAGAATTAAAAATAAAAGTTAGGCCGCTTACTTGGCCCATTGGCATTGGCAAATCGTTTAAAGGGGTGTATAATCTTACTGAAAAATCGCTAAATCTTTTTACGGGCGATAGCAAAACGACGGTTGAAGAACGACTAAAGTTTACCAATATTAACGATACAAAAATTGATAAATTAATTACACCCGATTTTGCTGAACAATTACGTGCCGATGTTGATTTAATTGATGGCGTTTATGATACCTTAGATACTCAGAAATATTTAAACGGACAAATTAGTCCGGTATTTTTTGGCAGCGCCGTAAATAATTTTGGCGTAAACGAATTGTTAGATTGTTTTGTAGAAATTGCTCCTGGCCCAAAAGAGCGCGACACGGACAACGGAATTATAAAACCTGACGATAAAAAATTTAGTGGCTTTGTTTTTAAAATACATGCTAACCTAGACCCCAAGCATCGCGACCGAATTGCCTTTTTACGTATTTGCAGCGGCACTTTTGAACGTAATAAATATTATCACCATGTGCGCGATAAAAAAGAATTACGATTTAGTAACCCAACCGCCTTTATGGCACAGCAAAAATCGGTAATTGACGAGGCTTACCCAGGCGATGTAATTGGTTTGTACGATGCTGGAAATTTTAAAATTGGCGATACTTTAACAGAAGGTGCTAACTTTCAGTTTAAAGGTATTCCCAGCTTTTCGCCCGAATTGTTTAGGTACGTAAACAATACCGACCCAATGAAAACTAAACAACTGGCTAAGGGCTTAGAGCAATTAACCGACGAAGGCGTAGCACAATTATTTACACGTAAAGTTGATGGACGTAAAGTAATTGGTACTGTTGGTGCTTTACAATTTGAAGTGATACAACACCGCTTAAAAGCCGAGTATAATGCCAGCGCTACATTTGACCAAGTAACACTATATAAAGCACTTTGGATTAGCTGCCCCGACCGAAAAAAACTAGAAGCATTTATGCAAGATAGAAACGCACATATAGCTTTAGATAAAGAAGATAGACCCGTTTTTTTAGCGGAAAGTGCTTGGCTATTACAAATGGCACAAGAAAAATTTCCAGATATTGAATTTCATGTAAAAAGTGAATTTTAAATACTAATCACTTTGGCATTATAACTTGTTTGTTTTTACTAAAGGTATTTTTTTAAACTTTATACTTCAGTTATAAAAAATAATTTAAAGTAAATCTGTAATCTCTTTACTTAAAGGATCAACCTTACTCGAAAAAAACTTTACAATTTTTCCATTTTCATCAATTAAATATTTACAAAAATTCCAGTTCGGAGCATCATTACAAGTCCCATTTAGATCTTTAGTACTTAAAAATTTATATAAATTATGCATATCATTACCCTTAACACTAATTTTTTCCATCATTTGAAAGGTAACACCATAATTTTTTGTACAAAAAGATTTAATTTCGGTACTAGTTCCAGGCTCTTGTCCACCAAAATTATTTGCCGGAAAGCCCAATAAAACTAATTTACTACCATATTTTTCGTGCAATGCTTGCAAGTTTTTATATTGTGGTGTAAAACCACACTCACTTGCGCAGTTAATTATTAATATTTTTTTACCTTTAAACATACTAAGGCTTAGTTCTTGGCCTTCAATAGTTTTTAATTTAAAATCGTAAATACTTTTTTCATTTAAAATTACAGGCTTTACCTTTTTAAAACCTGTACTTGCTACTGATAATAATGCTAAGGCCGAAATAAAAATTGGGCTAAATAGTTTTACAAATAATCTTTTCATATTTAATGTTTAATTTAATTATACTAAATTAGTATAAATGTTTAACACTAACTAATTATGCCAGCCAAAAAAATAATAAATACAATGATGAATAATGATTTTTTTAGTCAATGGCTAGGTATTAAAATTATTGAAGCCAATGAGGGGTATTGTAAATTAAGTTTAACCATAAAAAAACAAATGTTAAATGGTTTAGGCAATGTACACGGCGGCATCACGTATTCGTTAGCTGATAGTGCTTTAGCATTTGCTAGCAATAGTAAAGGCCAAAAAAGTGTAAGTATTGAAACCCATATTTCTCATGTTTTACCTTTAAAATTAGATGATGAAATTATTGCCGAATGTAATTGCCAAACCGAAACAACTAAATTAGGGCACTATAACGTGGTTATTACTTTACTAAATAATCCTTCACAAATAGTAGCTTTATTTAAGGGTACTGTTTATAAAACAAATAAACTTTGGGAAGTTTGAAAAATTACAAACCCGTATATTTTCTAAACAACTTAATAGCCAGAGCTAATAAAATTATACCAAATACTTTTTTAAGTATGGCTATACCACCCACTCCTAACAATTTTTCTATTTTATGTAAAAATTTTAATACAAAAAATACTATAATTACATTTAATATTATAGCTACAATTATAGATACAATATTATACTCGGCGCGTATAGATAAAAGGGTAGTAAGCGTACCCGTTCCTGCAATTAATGGAAATGCTAAAGGAATTACAGAAGCCGTTGCAGGTACATTATCTTTACTTATTTGAATTCCTAAAATCATTTCAAAGGCTACAATAAAAATTAAAATTGAGCCCGCAATAGCAAAATCGCCAATGCTAATACCAATAATACTTAATATACTATTTCCTATAAACAAAAACACTAACATTATACCTAACGATACTAAACTCGCTTTAGCAGCATTAATTTCGCCCACTTTTTGCTTTAAACTAATAATAACAGGTATTGAGCCAATAACATCAATTACGGCAAAAAGTACCATGGTTACTTTTAAAATTTCAATAATATCAAACTGTAAATCCATAAAACAAAAGTAGTTTAATTATTACAGCCTAGAAAAAAAATAATTAGTTTAAATTTTTTTAAATAAAAATTTATTATATTTTTATATAAATTATTGTTATGGAAAAAAGATTCAAATTTAAAAGCCTACTCACATTTTGTAATAACGAGTGGATGGTAAATAACTTAAAACGTTACCGCACCGTTTTTGATAAAGCCGAAATAGATTATGCACGTTGCGAATTAGCCTTATTTAATAAATTGTTTGATGAAGAAGATTGGACCGCCAAAGTAAACCTAAAATGTATGAACCACATTGGTAACGAAGAAATTTGTAATCGAGAAATAAATATAAGTGTAAAAAAAGACGAAAATATTTTTTATGTGCGTGATGGCTGGGGTGTTGATTTAAAAGGCGATTTTTGGAAAAAGGGAAGTTATACATGGAAAGCATTTATTGACGATGTTTTAGTTGGCGAACAAGTTTTTCATGTAAATGATGTAGGTTTAGTCACCAACCAAAGTAATCCATATTTAGAAATTGAATATATTAAACTATACAATAGCGGTGTGGATGGCTGGCAAGATAGAACGCGCAGATATTTAAAAACATTTAGTAAAACAACAGCAAAGTATGTATGGGCCGAAATAAAATTTAAAAACCTTACTAACTTAGATTACCATTACGAATTTTATTTAAATTTTTACGACGATGCAGGGCTACCAAAAGCATCTATACAACAAACGGGTTTTGTGGGCGATGGTAAAAAAGATTTTACATATAACTTTGAACGCGCTTGGGGTAGCGAAACTCCAGGTATTTGGACAGATGATAAATACCTTGTAGAAGTAGTATTTAACGATGTGTTAATTGCAGCCACTACCTTTAACTGTGCTGATGTTGAAGAAGAAGGCGAAACACTTTTATTAAAAACAATTGAACAAACACTTTCTACAGGCTCAAGTAGTACTGGTCAAAATCCAAAAATTGAAGATGTTGATTCGCAAAAATCGTTAGAAGATTTATTAGCAGAATTAGATGCACTTATTGGTTTAGAAGATGTAAAAAAATCTATTCGCGAAAATATTACTTACCTAAATTTTAATAAATTACGTAAAGAAAAAGGCTTCGAAGATTCATCTAAAATAGCCTTACATAGCATATTTACTGGTAACCCTGGCACAGGTAAAACTACAGTAGTAAAAATGTTAGGTAAAATATACAATAAAATGGGCTTGTTAAGCAAAGGGCACGTTGTTGAAGTTGACCGTGCAGCCCTTGTTGGGGAATACATTGGGCAAACCGCACCCAAAACAAAAAAGATGATTGACAGTGCCCGAGGTGGTATTTTATTTATTGATGAAGCCTACTCTTTGGCCCGAACAGATGATGATAGCAAAGATTTTGGAAAAGAAGCCATTGAAATACTTTTAAAAGAAATGAGTGATGGCATTGGAGACACTGCTATTATTGGTGCCGGCTACCCTAAACAAATAAAAAGTTTTATCGAAAGTAACCCAGGTTTAAAATCTCGTTTCTCCCAATATTTTCATTTTGATGATTATTTACCCGAAGAATTATATCAAATTGCCATTTACACCGCTTCGCAAAAACAAGTTAAATTTGCGCCTGAAGCCGATAGTTTTTTAAAGGAACAATTAACCGAAGCCTATCGCAAACGCGATGAAAACTTTGGAAATGCTCGCTTTGTAAACGCTGTAGTAGATGAAGCCAAACACGATATGGGCTTACGTTTAATGAAAGCTCCTAATTTACAAGAACTATCTAACGATGATTTGTCCACCATTACATTAGAAGATTTACAAGTAGTATTTGCAACCGAACATAAAAAGAAGTTAAAGTTAACCATTAACGACAAGCAGTTAAACGATGCTATGGCAGAGTTAAACGAGCTTGTAGGCATGGATAAAATAAAACAAGATATACAAGAACTGGTAAAATTAATCCGCTTTTATAACGAAACGGGTAAAGATGTTGTGAATAAATTTTCGCTACACTCCGTATTTAGCGGCAACCCAGGTACAGGCAAAACAACCTTAGCACGCATTATTGCAAAAATTTACAAAGCTCTTGGCGTAATTGAACGTGGGCATGTTGTTGAAGTTGACAGAGAAGGTTTGGTAGCAGGATATGTAGGGCAAACCGCTATAAAAACTGCTGATAAAATTGAAGAAGCGATGGGTGGGATTTTATTTATTGACGAAGCCTATGGCTTAGCAAGTAAAAGCGGTAGTAATGATTTTGGCCAAGAAGCCATACAAGTAATACTAAAACGTATGGAAGACCAACGTGGTAAATTTGGTGTAATTGTGGCTGGTTACCCACAAAATATGCACGAGTTTATTGAAAGTAATCCTGGCTTCAAATCGCGCTTTGATAAAACATTTACTTTTGAAGATTATAAAACTGACCAATTGTGGGACATTACAAAAAATCTATTGCAAAAAGAAACCTTAACCGCAAGCCCCGAAGCCGAAGTTCATTTAAAAAATTATTTAAATCAATTGTACGAAAACCGAGATAAATTTTTTGGGAATGCCCGTACCGTTAGGCAAGTAGTTGGTGATATTGTTATGAAACAAAATTTACGATTGGCCTCAATCCCTTCAACAGAGCGTAAAGCAGAAGATTTAACCCAATTAGTTTTTGATGATGTAAAACATTTAGTAACCGATACACAAAATAATAGACAGAATTTAGGGTTTAAATTTGGAGGGTAATTTTTTACATCTGTATGATTTTACACTTTGTAAGTGAGAGTATTGCTAATAATGATTAAATATAAAGTTTAATATTAAGGCACTTTGCTATTATTATTCACACCACTCTCCTATAAAAAATACAAACCGTAAAACAAAAAAAGCCTACCAAAAAATTAATTTTTGACAGGCTTTTTAAATAATTTTATTAAAATTACGCAGTTACAATCGATACGTATGAACGATCGTCGCGTTTCTTTTTAAATACTACTTTACCATCTGTTAAAGCATATAATGTATGGTCTTTTCCAATACCAACATTTTCTCCTGGGTTATGCTTTGTACCACGTTGGCGAACAATAATGTTACCAGCAATACAAAGTTGTCCGCCATATATTTTAACTCCTAAACGTTTACTATGCGAATCGCGACCATTATCTGACGAACCCGCCCCTTTTTTATGTGCCATTTTATACTTATTTTAAATGTTAAATTATAAATTTTGAATGATAAGCCAATTTAAAATTTAGCATTTATCATTCAACATTTCTTAGTCTTTCTTTTTAGTTACTTTTTTTGCAGCGGCTTTTTTAGGAGCTGCTTTTTTGGCTGGTGCTTTTTTCTCAACCTTCACCTCAGCAACTTCAGCAGTTACTGTTGGTTTAATGTATTTAGGCGAGGCTAAACGCACTTCACGTTTTTCAACTTTTAATACTTCTTTAACGGTTTCGCCTTTGGCTAAAACACCTTGAATTAAAATTTGAGTAAAATGTTGGCGGTGATTGTTCCATTTTTGCGTTGTTTTACGACGTTTTTTCTTGAATACAATTACTTTATCACCTCTTACGTGAGTAATTACTGTGGCTGCTACTTTAGCGCCATCTACGGTTGGGTTACCTACCTGAATTTTACCAGCATTATCAATTAATAATACTTTTTCAAACTCAATGTCAGCACCCTCATTAGCCTCAAGGCGGTGAACGTAAACTTTGTTTCCACGTTCCACTTTAAACTGTTGCCCGGCTATTTCTACAATTGCGTACATGCTTGTTATTTTAAATGGTTAATAATTTCCTCTTTTTTAAAAGGGGACGCAAATATAATAATAAAGTTTTAGCTTACAAATTTTTGAGGCTTATTTATTAAATAAACACTTAATATTATTACTAAAATGCTTATAATTTGTATACTATTTATGGTTTCGCCATCAAAAAGCCCCCATAAAACTGCCACTATTGGTATTAAGTAAGTACAACTGCTTGCAAACGTAGCACCCGATAATTTTATTAAATTATTGTAAATTATTACCGATAAAGCTGTGCCCACAATGGCTAAAATACATACATACCCCAACGAACTAATAGCTGTGGGATGTTGGCTGAAATGAGTGGTAAAATTAGTAAACCCAAATAAGTAAATTATTGCAATGGGGCCAGTAAAACAAAACGCCCAAACCGTTGTTGTTATAGAGTTTAACGATAATAAATAGTGTTTAATAGCATTAATACTAATGGCATAGCAAAAGGTAGCCCCTACTACTAAAAGACTAAATAGTATGTTGTTTGATACTTGACCACTCTCATTAAACAGCATTAAACACACTGCGGCTATAAAGCCAATTATTACCCCCATAATTTTTAAAGATGTAGGCTTTATTTTTAGCCAAGCCAATGCTACAAGTATTGTAAAAATAGGCGTTAAGGCATTTAACATGCCCGTTAAACTACTACTAATTTGGGTTTCGGCTTTTGTAAATAAAAAAGCAGGAATTAAATTGCCAAATACACCCATTAATACCAAACCCTTCCAATATTTTTTGAGGTCAATTTTATGGTATTTTAATAGTAAAGGGCTTAAAAATAAAAATGCTATTGATATACGTAAAGCGGCTACTTCATCACTCGAATAGGCTTGTAAACCTCTTTTCATTAAAATAAATGAACTCCCCCAAACAAGTGATAGAGTAATTAAAATTATCCAAGCCAATACTTTTTTATTTTTCATAAAAATAATGTATACTACTACATCGCTAATTTCTTATACCTTGGGCGTTTTGGTTCGGCATTACCAAGGCGTTTTTTACGATTTTCTTCGTATTCGCTATAGCCACCTTCAAAATAATAAACACTACTATCACCTTCAAAAGCTAAAATGTGAGTGCACACACGGTCTAAGAACCAACGGTCGTGACTAATTATAACAGCACATCCTGCAAAATTTTCTAAGCCTTCTTCTAAGGCGCGTAAGGTATTTACATCTAAATCGTTGGTAGGCTCATCTAATAACAACACATTACCGCCTTCTTTTAATGCCATAGCAAGGTGCAAACGGTTACGCTCGCCACCCGAAAGTACTGAGCATTTTTTACTTTGATCGTTACCACTAAAATTAAAACGGCTAATGTAGGCACGGCTATTAATTGATTTACCTTCAATTACTAAGTTTTCGGTACCACCACTTAGTATATCATAAACAGTTTTATTGGGGTCAATATCTTTATGGCTTTGATCAACATAACTAATTTTTACCGTTGGGCCTACTTTAAAGTTACCTGCATTTGGGTTTTCTAAATTCATTATCATTTTAAATAAGGTAGTTTTACCGGCACCATTGGGCCCAATAATACCAACAATACCCGCAGGAGGTAATTTAAAATTAAGGTTTTCGTATAACAACCTATCACCAAAACCTTTGGCTACATCGTGCGCTTCAATTACTTCGTTACCAAGCCTAGGACCGTTAGGAATAAAAATTTCTAAATTTTCTTCTTTACTCTTTACGTCTTCGCCCATCATTTTTTCGTAATTGCTTAAACGTGCTTTTTGTTTTACGCCACGCCCTTTTACGCCTTGCCTTACCCAATCTAACTCACGCGCTAAGTTTTTTTGGCGTTTACTTTCTGTTTTTTCTTCTTGTTTTAAGCGCGCACCTTTTTGCTCTAACCAACTGCTGTAATTGCCTTTCCAAGGAATGCCTTCGCCACGGTCTAATTCTAAAATCCAACCTGCTACGTTATCTAAAAAATAACGGTCGTGGGTTACGGCAATAATAGTGCCTTTGTAGGCTTGTAAATGTTGTTCTAACCAATCTACACTCTCCGCATCTAAGTGGTTTGTGGGCTCATCTAATAATAAAATATCGGGTTCTTGTAATAATAAACGGCAAAGTGCCACGCGGCGGCGCTCGCCTCCACTTAATACATTAACAGGTGTATCGCTTTCGGGGCAACGCAAGGCATCCATAGCGCGTTCCAACCGGTTATCTAAATTCCACAAATCGTACTGGTCAATTAATTCTTGTAATTGCGCTTGACGATTGATTAACTTATCCATTTTATCGGGGTCGTTTAAAATTTCGTCGTCGCCAAACTTGTTATTCACCTCTTCAAATTCGGTTAAAATATCAACGTGTTTTTGAGCCCCTTCGCGCACAATTTCAATAACGGTTTTTGTTTCATCCAATTGAGGTTCTTGCTCTAACATGCCAATACTGTAGCCAGGCGATTGATGAATTTCGCCAATATAATCTTTATCCATACCCGCTATAATACGTAGTAGGCTTGATTTACCCGAACCGTTTAAACCCAACACGCCAATTTTAGCGCCATAGTAAAACGAAATATAAATATCTTTTAAAACTTGTTTTTGTGGTGGGTGTATTTTAGATACATTAACCATACTAAATATAATTTGGCGGCCTTCGGGTGTTGTTGACATATTTAAAATTTTAGAGCGTTAATTTAGGCAAAGATTAGGAAATAAAAAAGCCTCAAATTTAAATTTGAGGCTTTTTAATAATTAATTTTTTGATTGAATTACTCTTTCACCATCTTTTTACTATCAATTAACTTACCATCTACAATTAGGCTGTACATGTATAAGCCGCTGCTTAGGTCGTTTGCAAATACATTCATTTGCCCTTTGCCTTTGGTTGTAATATCTACAGTGCGTATAATTTTGCCATCTAAGGTTTTAAACACCATTTGTGCAAAGCCATATTTTGCAGGCACGTTGTAGGTTATTGTAGTTTGCTCAGCAAATGGGTTTGGTGTATTTTGATTAAGTACAATTACATCAGCATCGCTAAGATTAATGTTTAATTGGTTTGGGTTGTTGCCTGCAACGCCTGTGGTGCGAATGCTTGAGCTTGAACAGCAAGAGTTAACGCTTGAAGTTAAGGCAGATATTTGAGTACTTTGAATGTTAACAATAGAATCTAATCTATGGTTTTGGCTTGATAATTGTTGAACTGCCCTAACTAATATTGGAATAATTTGTTGATACTCTAAGGTGAGGTAACTTACTGAGGGTTGAGCAATTCCTGTTATTGGGTCAACGGAAGCAGGATGTAATGCATTGTTTACTAATTCTGGCACAACTATTTGTACATCTTGTGCTAATAATCCATATTGTTTGCCACTTGGTAAGCACATTTGAGGATAAGAAGCTTGTTTATAATTAAACGTTTTAGGTTTTAATTGTTTAATAATATTTAGTGCGTTTGAAATAGTATCTATATTTTGTTTTAAATTTTGATCAGAGGAAAAATTATCGTTTCCAGTCCTTACAACATCGCCTGTAAAATAACCTGCATAGTTTATTGAGGCTGGCGTGGGTATTGTAGCCACGCTACCATAAATAGCATAATTGGTGGTGCCGGCTACGTTATTGTAACCCACATCGGCTCTTAAGCCATAATTAGTACTTGCTGGGCCAGCAGCCGGGCCACTTACATTAATTAATACGCCATAGTTTAGTGGCGATTGCCCAACCGCAAAATAACCGCCAATGTTACGCCCAGCCGATGAAGATATGGCAGTAATATCAACCCCATTATTATAAAAAGCACCTCCTACTATGCCTTCAAAATTTCGGTTAAAACCATTACTTAAATTGCCAGCCATTTGTCCGGCATAATAATCTGTATTATTACCAGCAGTATTAGCACTACTTGCGTTAGCAACAAATACTTTTGCACTTGTTTGTGCAAAACTATTTACACTTATGCCTGTTTGATTATTTGAATGGGTAGCGCCGGGGTTTGAGCCAATATTAAACTCAAAATCGCCGTATTGGTTAGCTGCATTAGGTTGTGTAGTAAACAAAAAACTATTACCATTAAAAGCGTTGCTTACTATACCGCCATTACTAGGTATTGAAAAGGCAGGTAAACCCGAGGGGTGATATAAATTAAAAGCATTGCCGTTTGTAAAAATATCGGTTGGGCGAATTAATGGCCCACCCATTTCTACAAAGCCACTTGGGTTTAGGGTTTGTACGGCATTGTTTAAACCATTTTGTGCGCCTGTAATACCACCACTTGTGCCAGCTGGGCCTGTTGCACCTGTTGCTCCTGTTGCTCCTTTACAATCTAAAGTATTATAAAAACCATCTAAATTAGTATCTTCGGCAGGGTCGCCTACGCCATTACCATTAGTATCCCAACAGTTTAGCCCTACTGGGGCTGGTACTAAAACCACATCTCCATCTTTATCTACACTTAATAGTTTTGTGTTTACAACTTGGTTTGCCCCGCCCAAAGCCGTTACTGGGCTTGTGCTTTTAAGTTTTGTTAAACGCAAACCACTGGCATTTGTGTTACCGTATTTGCCGGCATTGTTTGCGCTAATTTCAAACGTATTGGCTACGTTACAAAACGGCGGAGGGTTTGGCCCTGTAGATGCAGGTACACCACCCACAGCTATGCCCGAGGTAGCGTTAGCGGTTGAATAAAAAAACATATTAAAGTTATTTAAATTTTGGGCGCGGTTGTTTAAAAAACGGCCGTTAAATTGCCCAGTAAAATCGCTACACTCGGCACCAAACTCTATAAAGGGCACTGTGCCAGTAGTATTAATAGTTAAACCATTACCTACATTACTGCCTGGTGCGGGTACTATTATAACGTCGCCTAAAGTGTTTACGGCTAAAACTCTACCTTGGGCTTGCGTTAAAAAGGCATTGCCCGTTATACTATTACTTGTTAAATTTGTAAAACGTAAACCGCTGCTTGTACCTGTTAAGCCTGTAATTTCTACCCTATTATTAGGTGTACAACCTGCCAAACCAAAGCCTGTGCGCCCATTTTGCCATACAAAGTTATTGCCATTTAAATCAATACCACGGTTGCCACCAGTTATTTGGGGCAATACACCTGTACACAAACCGCCCAATTGTACATTGGTGCCAGTTACAATTAAGCCTTGGTTGGCGGTGGGCACACCGTTGGGGGCGTTTACAAGCACCACATCTCCGTTTCCGTCAACGGTTAAAACTTTAGTGTTAACAACACTATTTGTACCAACGGCAATAGGTGTATTTGTTGCTGTTAAATGAGTAAATCTTAAACCACTTGCCCCGTTTGCTGCAAAAGCAGCTGCACCATAAGGGTCAAGTGCGCCAGATGTTATTTCCAATCGGTTGTTTGGTAAAGTGCCGGGTATGGTCAGGCTCTGGCCAATTCTTACCCTGCCTGCGGCGTTCATCATCATTTTTATAGTGCCTGCATTTTGCCAAGTAAAGGCTATGCGGTTATTAATTTCGCTTATACCCGAGACACCTGTATTATAAGGCACTAAACCCCTACCAACAATAAAACGGTGTACCGGAAAATTATTATTTACGCCTATACCTCCCGTACCAGGCAATTGATCGTTACCAATATTAATATTACCTAAAGTAGAAATTGCGGGTCCGGTTTGTGCT
>JANYEQ010000128.1 GCA_025363015.1 Bacteroidota bacterium | reverse complement strand
GACAGAGTTTATTTATAAATAAAGACTGAGTAAACAACTGGTGGTAACACACGCTTAGCGACCAGCGGGCGGACGTGGTCATCGCAAAGCCAATTAATTGCTTCGCTGACACGAAATCTTTTTTTGGCTTTGCTAATAAACATTTGTACTTTTAATTTAGTTTGGTCGGTATAGACGCAGGAAGCTTCGAAAGCCCGCCGAACGCAAGCCCCGAATCCGTTATAACTCATTGTCGCGGACGACTTTCCGTTTGACAAAAAACATATAGGCGGACAAAAATATTTATTCAGACCATGGGACATCCGCTCCGCAGATTTTGTAAATCTGCGGCACAATAAATTACCTACTCAAACAAATATTTGTTATACCAAAAAATTAGTATACTTTTAATTTATTAAATTTAAATTTTTTTGCCCAAACAATTTATTTTTTTGAAACCTATTACCAACATACTTTTAAAATCACAAATCCAAAAAGATTTAACTAACGGTAAAAAACAATTTTTAAATTGGGAGGCTATTGAAAAAATTGCCATTATCATTGATGATACTATGCCAGTTAATAAAAGTGTAATTGATAAATTTTGTATAGATACTAAGCGTTATGTAGAAGTGTATTATGTTGAGCTAAACTCAAAACAATGTACTTTTGCCGATTGGCAATGCTTTACTAAAAAGCATACAACTATTTTTAATTTGCCAAAACAACTTTATTTAAACAAATTAAAAAGCAAAGCATTTAATTGTGTAATTAATACATGTCATCATCAAAATTTATTTGCAATATCCTTACAATCCGCATTACAAGCCCCTATAAAGTGCGGCGATAATACTAATTACAATCAAACAGATTTAATTATTTTAAAATCGCCTTCATCTACTACTATTAGTTATTTAAATGATGTTATTCATTATTTAAAAATGATAAAGTAATTCGTATTCATTTAAAAAAGGCTAAACTATTAATATAATTGGTTATGCTTATTTTGCGTTAAATAATAGCATTATAATAAATGTAGTTTTTGTAGCAAGTCATTCAATTCCATATTTTTTTCAAGTAAAAAAGCATTAATACCGCATTCGCCAGCGGCTTTAACGTGTTGTATGCTATCATCTATAAAAACAGTTTGGCTGGGGATTAATTTATTTTGTGTTAAAATAAATTCAAAAATTTCTTTATCGGGTTTACGCATTCCTATTCGGCAACTATAATAAAGCTTGTCAAAATAATCTTCAAAATGTTTTACACCGTGTTGGTTATATAAATCGTGTTCAAAAACGTTTATGTGTGGTTCGCAGGTATTACTCAACAAAAAAGTGTTGTAATGTTGTTTGGCTTTTACAAGGGTATTTAATCTATGTTCCGGTATATCTAATATCATAGCGTTCCAAGCATTTAAAATATCATCATCGCTCCCCGTATAATTTAATTTTATTTTTAGTTCTAAAATAAATTGTTGTGTTGTAATTTGGCCTTTATCAAACTTGCTAAATAAATCTATTTGTTGGGCTTGAGTATAAATGGTTTCAAAATTTTGCTCTGTGAGTTTATTAAAATCATTTATGGTTTGATTAATATTAAGGTTAATAATAACCCCACCTAAGTCAAAAATTATATTTTTTACGTCGTTCATAATATATTTTGTAAATATGGGTTAAATATCTATTTTTGCACCCTAAATTATTTTTAACAAATAATTAGCTCCTATAGCTCATTCGGTTAGAGCAACTGACTCATAATCAGTAGGTGCCTGGTTCGATTCCAGGTGGGAGCACTTTTAAAAATTGTAAACCCTTTATTAACAGTAATTTAGGTTATTTTTATTGCAACAATCCCCTGCATTTGCCCTACAATAAATTATAAATGTTCAATAAAATAATTACAAATTTTATCCATAAGGTGCGCTCTGTCTTTACCCAATACGTTATGTTCATGGGCTGGGTACACATAATAATCTAACTGAATATTTTTTTCGGTCGCTTTTTTTAAATACATAATACTATGTTGCCACACTACTACAGGGTCTTGCGCGCCATGTATCATCAATAATTTGCCTTTTAGTTTATCAACATAATTTAAGGTATTGCTTTTTGTATAACCTTCGGGGTTCTCTTGTGGCGTATCCATATAACGTTCGCCATACATAATTTCGTAATACGACCAATCAATTACTGGGCCACCACATACACCAACTTTAAACACATCGGGGTAACGCGTCATTAAACTTGTTGTCATAAAACCCCCGTAGCTCCAACCGTGCACACCCATTCTATTTGCATCTACGTAAGGCAAGGTTTTTAAATAATTAATACCGCTTAGTTGGTCTTCCATTTCTTTAGTCCCAACTTGGCGATGAATGGCTTGCTCAAAGGCTTTGCCACGGTTTGAGGTTCCTCTGCCATCTAACGTAAATACTATAAACCCTTTTTGTGCCATGTATTGATACCATAACTCGCCACCCGCAAGCCATGTATTGGTAACTAATTGCGAGTGTGGGCCATTATATAAGTAAACCAAAACAGGATATTTTTTTGTGCTATCAAAATTTACGGGCTTAAATAAACGGCAATACAAATCGGTACCTTCGCTATTTTTAATTGTAAACATAGCCCAATTACCTAATTTGTATTCTTTTATAGGGTTTTCTGCATTTAATAGAGTATTACTTTTAAGTGTTTTAGTGCTTACAATTTTTACTTGACGAGGGATATAACACGATGAAAAATTATCTATAAAAAAATCTTTTTTTGTATTTAAAATACAGGTATGAAATCCGCTACCAGAGGTTAAACGAGTAATTTTATTTGTTTTTAAATTAACGCTATAAAAATCCTGATTAACGGGACTTTGCTCGTTAGCATGAAAATATAAATTTTCGCATTTTTCATCAAAGCCATTTACATCTTTTACTTCCCAATTACCACTGGTAAGTTGTTTTATAACATTTCCTTTTAAATCGTATAAGTAAATATGGTTAAAACCATTGCGGCGGCTTTGCCAAATAAATTGGTTAGGGTTTGTTTTTAAAAATTGCATGGGGTGCAAAGGCTCTACATATTTTTCATCACTTTCTTCAAATATCGTTCTTACAAAATTGCCTGTTTGGCTGTTGTATTCGTTTAATTTAAAATGGTTTTGTGCACGATTTAATACAGCTATGTAAATAAAATTTTCATCAGGACTCCAAGCTACGTTGGTTAAATATTGGTCGCTCGGAATTTCTTTAGTTAAATAAATAATTTGTTTGTTTAATTTACTATAAACACCCAAACTTACATAGTGTGTTTTTTTACCGGCCATAGGGTATTTAATATTTTTATTTTGGGCGGGGTAAGTTGTCCAATCTATTATTGGGTAATCATCTACCTCGCTTTGATCCATTTTGTAAAAGGCTAAATAGTTTGCTTTTGGACTCCAAAAGGTGCCTTTGCTAATACCAAACTCGTTACGATGCACATCACCACTACCATAGGCTAGGGTGTACGAGCCATCGGTAGTAACTTGTGTGGTTTGCGTGCCTTTAGATATAAATACATTATTATCTTTACTATAGGCTGCTTCATTTGTTTCTAGCGTAACATCGGCATTATCAATTACGGCAATTTTTTCTTTTTTTATTGCCATTGCTGTTGAGGGCGAATAAAAAATTTCTTCGTTTTTAGCCGTTACAAAACTAAATTGTATTTCGTTTTTCCAAGTAATTAATGGCAATGTCGTTAAGGTGTCATTATTCATTAATTTTAAGTTACTATTTAAATCGTAAAGCGTGGCTTTGTATTTAATTTTAGCTGAACTGTTATCGTTTACATATACGGTATTGTCATCAATGTATGAATACATGGTGGAGTTTGGAACAAATGCCAAATTTTGCAAGCGTTTTGGTGCAAGGCTGCTGCGCCCTTTTAAAACAGCATCTTGAATGGTTAATACTTTAGTTTGAGAAAAAAAACTCAAATAAAAAACTACAAATAAAAACGTAACTTTACTTTTCATATAATTAAATTAATTTTAAAACATTAAATATACCACTAAAATAATTATCTTAACTGCAGGGCTATGCACACTTTTATTGCATTTTACCTTGGTAAGTGTCTATTGTTCAAAAAAAGTGGGTAACGATAGTAAAATAAGTTATTATTCATCATTTTACTGTTACCCTTATTTTCATCAAAATTGGAATTTATTTGTACCCCCACCAACTAGTAATTATACCTTAATGGCCTATAACGATAGTGTAAAAATAAATGTGTTTAATGAACTCTTAATAAAACATAAAAGTAATAGCTTAGCTGGCTACCAGCCTTTATTATTAGCACTTAGTAATAGCATACATTATTTTGAAAAAAACACAGCATTAAAAAGTGGTAAGGTAACCAACGATATAAATTTTAAGATTGTTGAGTATTTTGCTAAAAAATATTTACACGCCAAAACTAAACAACCACTTAAAGTAATTTTAATAATTAACGATGTTTTAACCAAACAAAATAGATGGTATTATAATTAAAAAAATAATTAACTTTAATGTATGACCAAAGTAAAAAAAATAGATATTGCCTTACAAGGTGGTGGTGCTCATGGCGCATACAGTTGGGGTGTTATTGATAGATTATTAGATGAACCGCGAATTGAAATTGATGGCATTTGTGGCACCAGTGCAGGCGCAATGAATGGTGTGTGTACCATTTACGGCTTAAGTAAAGGCGGTAGAAATTTAGCAAAACACACACTTGTAAAATTTTGGCACAAAATATCCGAAGCCGGTAAACTATCCATGTTACAGCCCACTTGGTTAGATAAAATGATGAGCCCAGGTAATATGGATTACTCACCATTGTATAAATTTTTTAGCGTTACCGCCGAAACCCTTTCGCCTCAACAGTTTAATCCATTAGGGTTTAATCCACTCGAAAAAATATTAAACGAATTAATTGATTTTGAAGAACTCCAAAAAATATCGCCACCAAAATTATTTGTATGCGCTACCAATGTAAAAACATGTAAAGCAAAAATATTTGGCCCTAACGAAATTACCTCAAAAGCAGTTTTAGCAAGCGCCTGTTTACCCTATTTATTTAATGCTGTAGAAATTGATGGCGAGTTTTATTGGGATGGTGGCTACATGGGCAACCCCCCACTAAGCCCACTAACACAACATACTGATGGCACAGATGATATTTTATTAGTAAAAGTAAACCCCTTTATTATTAAAAACGTACCCGATAATATTGAAGATATTAAAGATAGAATTAACGAAATAAGTTTTAACTCATCCTTAACCTTAGAAATTGAACACTTAGAGTTTATTAATACCTTAATTCAAAAAGGCATTACTTTAGATGGTACTTTAAAAAAAATAAACCTTCATGCCTTGAGTGCAGATGTGGCTTTGGGCAATTTAAACCTATCAAGTAAATTAAATACCAACTGGGATTTTTTAATGCACTTAAAAAACTTAGGCTACAAAGCCTGCGATAATTGGATTGAAAAAAACTTTGATAATATTGGTAAAAACTCAACCTATACTTTGTAAGTAGTATTAAAAAGCACCAATTCTTAACAATTTATTAAAAAATATCTTTTAATTGCCTTGTTTTAGCCGTATATTTAGCAATTGCATTTTTTTATGATTGACCAAACAACTACCGCTTCACAACCACGCAAACTATACCCGTATCAAGAGCAGGCCGTTGCTAATATTTTTAATAAATTAGCCGAGCTTCCTCCTAATGCTAATCTATTATTTCAATTACCAACAGGTGGTGGCAAAACTATTATTTTTAGCGAAATTGCTAGGCGTTACATACAACAACACAATCGTAAAGTTTTAATATTAACCCACCGTATTGAGCTCGGCAAACAAACATCCGATGTACTTAACGAACTAGGTATTAGTAATAAAATAATTAGTAGCGAAGTAAAACAACTACCACAACAAAGCCATTACCAGAGTTTTACAGCCTTAGTCGAAACTTTAAATAATCGCCTACAAGACAACGATAAATTTTTAGAAGACATTGGGCTTGTTATTGTTGATGAGGCACACAATAATTCGTTTCGTAAAATTTTTCATTATTTTGAAAACGTTACAATATTAGGGGTTACAGCAACACCTCTCAGCAGCAATAAAAAATTACCCTTATACCAAACCTATCATAGTTTAATTGTTGGCGAAAGCATTAGCGATTTAATTGGCCAGGGTTTTTTGTGCGAAGGACAAACATTTTCGTACGATGTAAATTTAAGTTCTTTACGTGTTGGTAATAATGGCGAGTTTACAGTAGGCTCGCACGAAATGCTTTATACACAAGCCATGATGCAAGGTAAGCTAATAGAAGCATATGAAGAATTAGGCAAAGGCAAAAAAACATTAATTTTTAACGCAGGTATTTTAACCAGCCGTGTGGTGTACGAAACCTTTAAACAAAAAGGCTATCCTGTAAGGCATTTAGATAGTACCTTTAGCGAGCGCGAGCGGGTAGAAACATTAGAATGGTTTCGCAATACCAAAGATGGAGTACTATCAAGCGTAAGTATTTTAACCACTGGTTTTGATGAACCCGAAGTAGAAACTATTATTTTAAACCGTGCTACAAAATCACTCACCCTTTATCATCAAATGATTGGGCGTGGTAGCCGTGTGTTACCCAATAAAAAAACATTTAATATTGTTGATTTAGGTAATAACTCTCGCCGTTTTAATTTATGGCAATACCCTATTGATTGGAAACACGTATTTGTAGCACCACACTTGTATTTAGAACACCGCTATAAAGATGAGTGGAATTATGAGCTAGAAAACGATTACGATATGCCACCCGAAATTAAAGAGCGATTTTTAAATTCGAGTGCACAAGCATTTATAGTGCGCGAACGTTATATGCTTGCTTTACGCAAAGGCTTAAAAACACAAACTGTTTTAGACGATAGCCTAGAAGACCATTTTGCACGCATAAAAGATAATGCTGCCGATTTTAGCGAAGCCATTGAACTGTTTAACCTATTAAGCGAAGAAATGAAATACCGTATTACACAATATGGTAAATGTATAAACTCTACAAAAAATCATACCGATTACCAATGCCAAGTATATGCAAGTAAATTGCGTCGTAGAATAATGAACTTTTTTGCGGAGTAATTAATCTAAATCTTAAAAACATGAAATTAGATATTTTAGCCATAGGTATTCACCCCGATGATGTAGAACTATCCTGCAGTGGTACTATTTTAAAACATATTGCTTTGGGTAAAAAAGTAGGTATTTTAGATTTATCACGTGGCGAATTAGGCACTCGCGGTAGCTCCAAATTACGCACACAAGAAGCTACTAAAGCAGCAAAAATTTTAGGCCTATCAGTTAGAACACAATTAAACTTTAAAGATGGTTTTTTTGAAAACAATAAAGCCCACCAATTACAAATTATAAAACAAATACGTTTGCACCAACCCCAAATAGTATTGTGTAATGCTATTAGCGATAGGCACCCCGACCACGGGCGGGCAGCTAAATTGGTAGCAGATGCTTGTTTTTATGCCGGCTTAGTTAAAATTAAAACCACACAAAATAATAAAGCCCAATTACCTTGGCGCCCACAAGCCGTGTACCATTATATACAAGATTATTTTATTACCCCCCATTTTGTGGTAGATGTTACCAATTTTATTGAAAAAAAACACCAAAGTATAATGGCCTACTCCTCGCAATTTTATAACCCAAAAAGTAACGAGCCACAAACCCCCATATCCAATAAAGAATTTATAGAAAGCCTAAACAGTAAAATGAGTATATGGGGCAGATCCATTGGTGTGCCCTATGCCGAAGGCTTTACCACAAACAGATACTTGGGCGTAAATAACTTGTTTGATTTGGTTTAAAACAATTGTTTTTAGATGTTAGCGTGGTCTTTTTTACAAGAGAAAATTAAACATTTTAACTAATAGCTACATAAATATTAAGCACTTGCAAAATACACTACTCTAAAACACAATAAATAATCAGTACACATTAATTTATTAAATTACCTTAGCTTTTAGATTGTCGTTCTTTATCTAAATAGCTATGCACTACTTCAATGGCGTTATCAATTACATCGCTTAAAGCTACAATAAACGAACCTGGCTTTGCAATACTAAAGGCATGATTTAGGGCTTCAATTTCTTTTGGCACATATTCGTAACTCATGTTTGGGTTGATTTCTTGAATACCTTCTACCAATAGTTTTACAATTTCTTCGGCTTGCCTTCCTCTTAAAAATTTATCTTGTCTAATAATAATATGGTCAAACATTTGAGCACTAATACGGCCCATATCTCTAATATCATCATCGCGTCTATCGCCTGTGCCTGTTATAATACCTATTTTAGAAGTAGAATCGATGGTTGATAAAAACTCCTTAATACCTCTAAACCCATCGGCATTATGCGCAAAATCAATCATTACTTTGTATTCTTTAAAATCAAAAATATTCATTCGCCCGGGGGTTTGTGCAGCGGATGGAATAAAAGTTTCTAAACTAGTAGCAATATCTTGCGTAGTAAAACCATATACATAGGCGGCTAAGGTTGCGGCCAATACGTTTTGTATCATAAACGATACACGCCCACCAAAGGTTAAAGGTATGGTTGTTACTTTTTCTACTCTAAACTTCCAATCACCTTTTTTAATAGTAATGTAACCGTTTTCGTAAATAGCAGCAATACCGCCTGTTTTGCAATGCTCTTTAATTACTGGGTTACTTTCATCCATACTAAAATAAGCTACATTACAACGTGCATTTTTGCCAATGCTTACGCAATGTTTATTATCAGCATTAACAACGGCATAGCCATCGCGCTTTACACTTTCAACTACCACGCCTTTTACACGTGCCATATCTTCTAACGTGTTAATATCTGATAAACCCATGTGGTCTTCTTGAATATTGGTAACCACCGCTACATCGCATTTACTAAAGCCTAAACCCGATCGTAAAATACCACCGCGTGCTGTTTCTAAAACGGCAAACTCTACGGTTGGGTCTTTTAAAATAAATTCGGCACTAACGGGGCCAGTCGTATCGCCTTTGGTAAGCATACTGTTACCTACATAAATACCGTCGGATGTAGTAAAGCCAACTTTATAACCATTATTTTTTACAATGTGTGCAATTAAACGGGTAGTAGTAGTTTTACCATTAGTACCTGTAATGGCAATAATTGGTATGCGGCACGATTTACCTGTTGGGTACAACATATCAATTACGGGCGCCGCCACATTGCGTGGCAAACCTTTTGCTGGTGCCAAGTGCATACGAAAGCCTGGTGCTGCATTTACTTCTAACACTACGCCACCGGTAACTTCTAAAGGTTCGCTTAAATTAGAAGCCATAATATCAATACCACAAATATCTAAACCAATCACACGCGAAATACGTTCGCAAATAAAAATATTATGTGGATGTACAATATCTGTAATATCTGTACTTGTGCCGCCAGTGCTTAAATTTGCCGTACCTTTTAAGTAACACAGTTCGTCTTTTTTTAAAACGGTTTGTAAGCTGTACTCTTTTTTAGAAAGCTGTTCTAAGGTTTCTCTATCTATACTAATTTCGGTTAATACATTTTCGTGTCCGTAACCACGCCTCGGATCTAAATTTTCTTTATCAATTAATTGTTGTATTGTTAATTTACCATCGCCAATAACATGCGCAGGTTCGCGCAGGGCAGCCGCAATAAAACGATTATTAATAACTAGTACTCTAAAATCGTAACCAGTAATAAATTTTTCGATAATAATTTTACGCGAATATTTTTTAGCGTGTTCAAATGCTAATACCGATTCTTCTAGTGTTTTTACATTTATAGATGCGCCTTTGCCATGGTTACCATCAAGGGGTTTAAACACCAACGGAAAACCAACTTCTTTTACGGCACTTTCTAAATCATCGGGGTTTGAAATACACACGCCTTTTGCCACAGGTATTGCAGCATCTTTTAACATGCGTTTGGTTTCATCTTTATTACTTGCTAAATCAACAGCTATGGAGCTTGTTCTATCTGTCATGGTAGCTCTGAAGCGTACTTGATTTTTACCATAACCCAGTTGCACTAACGATTCAGAATTTACACGAATAAAGGGAATATCGCGGGCTATGGCCTCATCTACTATTGAACCTGTACTTGGGCCAAACCTTACGTTTTCACGCAACTCGCGCATGGCTTGTATATCACTTTCAAAATTATAATCTGTTCCGGCAATTAAATGTTCGGCAATGTTTACAGCCGCTTTTGCAGCATAAATACCAACGGCTTCTTCCATATACGAAAACACAACGTTATACACGCCAGGTTTGCCAGTGCCTCTGGTTCGTCCGTAGCCACACTCCATACCTGCTAGGGTTTGCATTTCTAAAGCAATATGCTCAATTACATGTCCCATCCAAGTACCTTCTTTTATTCGAGTAAATAAGCCGCCCTCTTTGCCTTCGGAGCAACGGTGCGAAAATAAACTAGGAATCAGTTTTTGAATACGATCGCCAAACCCTTCAATTTTATTAGTAGGTAGTTCTTCTAGCGCTTCTAAATCCAACTTCATTACAATTAATTTTTTACGGTTAATTGACCAATAATTTGGTCCGCGCATTACTTTAATTTCTATAATTTTCATTTTGCTAGTTCTATATATTTAATAACTGTGTTTGCCAATAGTTTTTTTAAATATAAGTTTTGTTTTTTATATAAACAATTTAGTGTTTAAAATAATGATGTAATGTGTAAATAAAAAAGTGTGTATGTTAAGCAATTAGCCTAGTTTTACATTAAAATTAAAAGTATGAGTACACCAACAGGTAAATTAATTATTATTGGCGGTTCGGTTGATAAGGGCAGTTATTCCACCACGCCCGAAAGTTTACCAAAAAGTTTAAAGTTTTTTGAAAAAGGAATTTTAAAACGCATGATAGATGAATCGGCAAAAAATAATTTATCGCGTATAGAAATTATTACCACCGCAAGTAGCATACCTGTTGAGGTTGGTGCTGAATACATTGAAGCTTTTAAACATTTAAACGTACTGAATACGGCAGTGTTAGATATTAGAACGCGTGAAGAAGCTAACGACCCTAAAAATATTGAACGCCTAAAAAATGCCGATGTGGTAATGTTTACAGGCGGAGATCAATTACGTTTAACCTCTATTTTTGGCGGTACTGCTTTTCATCACTTACTCTTAGATAAATATGAGAATGAAAATTTTATTATTTCGGGTACATCAGCAGGTGCGGCAGCAAGCTCTAACAATATGATTTACCAGGGTAGTAGCCAAGAGGCTTTATTAAAAGGCGAAGTAAAAATTACAGGAGGTTTAGGTTTTATAAATAATGTAATTATTGATACGCATTTTGTACAGCGTGGGCGTATTGGTAGGTTAATGTATGCCTGTGCCAGCAACCCTATTAATTTAGGTATTGGTTTGGGCGAAGATACTGGCTTATTAATTACCAATGGCAATAACATGGAAGCCATTGGTAGTGGGTTAGTAATTTTAGTTGATGCGACAAATATGCGTAATACAAATATTACTGATGCTGAAATGGGTGAGCCCGTTTCTATAGATAATTTAACGGTACATGCCATTAGCTATGGCGATAATTTTGACTTAAAAACAAAACGCCTCACCTTAAATACCATTAAAAAGAAAGTCGAAGGCGTATAAAACTAAAACACCGATTTATCATTAATAGGTTCGTACGATTGTAGTAATAAATCATCAACGTAAATAGTGGCCTTACTTTTGTTTTGAAAACGAATACGGATTTTATCTTTTTTACTTCTCAAATCATCAGGCACTAAATAATACACTTGTAATTTATTCCATACGTTTTGTTTAAAATTATGTGCTGTTAAAGGAATTAATTTTTGTTTAAAAATATAGCCTTTATGCGTCATTTCAACAATAAAGTTTGCCTTTAAAGGAGTGGGAGTTTCTTTTGAATATAGCCATACACTGGCTTTTATCCAAGTATATCGTTTAGTTGTGATGTTGTTATATTGCACTTCAATAGAATCGGAAACTGGATTTAAAGCGCTAGTAATTTGACTTTTTTTACCACCATGAAAAACCGTGTCGTTTAAATAATTTAGTTGTGTAATGTTTGTATTGGTTTCAAAATCTAAGTTTGCACTAAAACCTAATGTGTGTGTTAGCGAATCTTGTTTTGTAAAGAGTTCTTCCCCACTTTCAAATTTACCTTTTAATAGTAGTTTTTTTTGCTCAAATGTAGGCGCAGTCGTTTGTAAAAAGGTAGAAAAATAATAAGCTCTGCTCATATTTGTGGTATCTAAAATGCCTTTATTTATTTGCCACGATTGAAATAGATTTAATGAAATACATAAAAATAAAATTAAAAAATAAATAATTTTTAATTTAGATTGAAAAATTGCTTGAATAGAATACGCCAAGGGTATGCTTAATACGGCATAACTTGGTATTAATGCTCTAACACCAAAACAGGCGCCATACCACCAACAGCTCCAACTAGCTACAATGTATAAATTAATTACAATATATATATAAATAGGTGTAAACAATACCCTATTACTTTTATAAAGTTCTTTAAAACCAACTAAAGCAAATAATAAAAGTGGCGTATAAATAAACCAACCTTTTCTAAAACTAAAAAGTACTTCTAATAAATGCGTATTAAATAACTCTAAGCCTTCGCCTGCGTTACTTGCTCCATATGGGTTTATAATAAATTTACCAGAAGCATATTTCCAATAACTTAATTGTATAAACGCTATACACAAAATTAAAAAGCAAAATAATATAACTTGCCCTTTATACTTTTTTAATAAAACTAATTTGTTTTTAAAACTTTGCCAGTTTGTGATGCCGAAAAAAAATGGAATTAAAACGCAAATTATTTCTGTTGGACGACATAAAGCAGCTAAGCCACAACTTAAACTAAGCGAAATGATGTGTTTTAATAAATGCGTTTGATGCCACTTAATTGCAAAATATAAAACTAAAACATATAAGGCAAATAAAATATTATGCGACATAGCGCCTTGTGCATGAAAACAAACATGAAAAAAATAATTAGTACCAAGCGTAATACTTAGTAGCGACAATGCCGCTACTCTATCACTAAAAAAAAATGTCAGTATTTTTTTTAAAAAATATAAACCAGTTAATGAATAACATAAGCAACCATATAAAATACTTAGTTGATAAGGTTTCGAAAATCCGTCGGCAGGATAATTTGTAAACTTAACAAATACATCTACAATAAAATAAAAGGGAGCATATAATACCGATAAACCAATAGGGTAACGCATTACCCAATTATTATTACTCCATTTTATAGCTTGGTAAAATGTTTCGCTATTGTGGTAGGTATTTAAAATATGGTTAATGATTTCGTAATTTTGAATGGTAACATCGTTGTATTTAAAGGTTAGAGGTAAATACATATAGTAACCAAAAATATCAAACCCAAATACATTTTTGGGTGTTAAGCCTATTACAATAGCTGATACGAGGAGCACTAAAAAATAAAAACAATAATTCGTTATTTTATAGTGGGGTTTCATTTTTAGTTAAAAGATAATTGAATAAAATTAATTATTAAGCGAATACATATTTTACCATTTAAAAATAGTTTATACTTTATAATTTAATTAAATAATTATCTTTTAAAATAACTATTACGGGGCATTGATTAGGAGTTAAGCAATATTTTATATCGCGTTCTAAATCTAATTTAGCTAAACGATTACGGTGTGATGAATTACTTAAAAATTTATACAAATCAAATTTAGCTAATCTGTATAATTCCAAAGCTGCAATGGTAGAATCGCAATTGGTATCAAAATAACTTTTAGAAATTAATGCATCAGCCACGGCACCAGCGAACAACGTATCCTCTAAATTAAATTTATTTTTCCAACCAGCACACAAAAACAAAACATCTTTTTTTTGCGATTTTAAATACTCAACTACTACCTCTAAATTTAAAAAACTACCAATAATTAAAGTATCAGCGTATTTAGCGGCCTCAATAGCTTGTGTGCCATTTGTAGTGGTAATAGCAATAGTTTTACCTTTTACTTTTGCATTCATATAGCCAAAAGGACTATTTCCTAAATCAAAACCTTCAATTATTTCGCCATTACGCTCGGCGGCCACTAAATAACCTTTATTTTTATAAACTTGGGCTTCTTCAACAGTAGCAACGGGTATCATTTTAGCAACACCATTATAAAAAGCAGTTGCAATAGCTGATGTAGCCCTTAACACATCTATTACTACAACTATAGTGTTAGGTTTGTGAAATAAAGGATAGGCTTGTGGCGTATAGCAAACTTCAATGTTCATTAAAACAAACGTACTATTTTTTATAATGTTAACCCAATTAATTGTTAAAATTATTTTCAATAGTTGTATATTTAAAGCATGGTAAATTTTATTAAAACTAAAATACAAAACTCTATAAATTTAAAAACAGAGTTGTTAAACAATACTCAAATTTTAGCTCAGGTAAATAATTTAATAAATGATATTGTTACCTGCTATACAAATGGTGGAAAAGTGTTGTGGTGTGGTAATGGCGGTAGTGCTGCTGATGCACAACATTTAGCAGCCGAATTAAGTGGTAGGTTTTATTACGACCGACCGCCACTTTTTAGCGAAGCTTTACATGTAAATACAAGTTATACCACTGCCGTAGCTAATGATTATGGCTATGATGTAATTTATAGCCGCTTAGTTAAAGCGATGGGTAAAAAGGGCGATGTATTAATTGGATTAAGTACCAGCGGAAATAGCCCAAATGTTATAAAAGCACTTGAAGAAGCAAATGCGTTAGGAATGATTACCGCAGGATTTACAGGGCAAACAGGTGGAAAAATGAAAGAGGTAAGTAAGTATTTAATTAATATTCAAAGTACAGATACACCGCGAATACAGGAGTGCCACATGCTTTTGGGGCACACCATTTGCGAATTGGTTGAAATTAAATTATTCCCGAAAAATAATGAATAAAAAAATTGGTCTCATATTATTAATTGTTTTTTGCGTCAATATATCTTTTTTACAGTCTCAAAACAAAACATTAGATAGCTTAAACGCACTCTTTTTAATGTCGAACGATACTAATAAAGTATTAATTCTTTCAAAAATATCAAGACTTATTTCGTCTAATAACCCACAAAAGGCTGAAATAATTGCAGACAGCGCTTTAAAATTTTCTAAAAAAATTAATTATTTAAATGGTATTGCCCGTTCGTATGACGCTCTTGCCAATGCCCAAAATACTATAGGCAAGTACGACGAAGCAATAATTAATTTACTAAAAGCGGTAGATGTATATATTGAATTACAAAATAAACAAGGACTTACAACAACATACAATACTTTAGGAAATGCCTATATGGGATTAAAAAGCTTTAATAAAGCATTTACAAATTACAATAATGCCAATTTATTAGCAAAAAAAATGCCAGAAGATAAAAGTATGATTGCAATTACAAACTATGGTTTGGCAAATGTTTTACTTGAACAAAAAAATTATACTAAAGCGATTAACTATTTTATTGACGCCGAAAAAGAATTTATAAACAGAAATGCAACCCTTCAGGCTGCTTATGCACGATCTATGATTGGCGAAGCCTATTATAGAAACGGTAATTTAACCGACGCAGAAAAAAATACTTTAAATGCTATACTTGTATTTGAAAAATTTAATGATGAATACGCATTGGGTTTAAATTATTATAATTTAGGATTGATTGAAGATAAAAAAAATAATTTAGACAAAGCTATTACATATTTTAATATGTCGTTAAAGCTTAGTATTAAACGTAAAGCTTGGGATAATATTCAAGAAAACGCATTAAAATTAAGTAGTGTTTACGAAAAAAATAAAAATTTGCCTGAAGCCTTAGAGTTTTACAAATTATTTTCTCAATATAAAGATTCGGTAATAAATAAAGATAGAAATAAAGCGATTGCCAATGCCGAATCTAAATTTGAATCTGAAAAAAAAGAACAGCAATTAAAATTAAAAAATGTTGAATTAGATAAATCAAATTTAAAAGTTAGTCAGCGTAATAATTTAATTTATGTATTTGCCTCTGTTACTATTGTATTTATTGTATTATTATTTTTGGTTTATAACCAGTTTAAGCAAAAAAAGAAAGCAAATGTTTTACTAGAACGAAAAAACAGTGAAATAGAAAAACAAAAATCTATTATTGAAGAAAAAAATAAAGATATAACAGATAGTATTAATTATTCGAAACACATTCAGCAAGCTATTATACCTTCACAAAAAAAAGTAAAACAATACTTACATGATTCGTTTGTAATTTTTAAACCTAAAGATGTAGTAAGTGGCGATTTTTATTTAATTGAAGAGATAGATGACGTTATTTACCTTGCCGTTGTAGATTGTACTGGCCATGGTGTACCTGGTGCAATGCTAAGTGTATTTGCTAATTCAAGCATTAAAAATATTATTACTAGCAATAACTATAAAACAAATCCGGCAGGTATTTTAACCGAATTATGTTTGCACTTTAAAAACAATTTAAGATCATACAATACAAATTATACCATTAACGATGGCGTTGATATAAACTTTTGTTGTATTCATAAAAAACAAAATAAATTATTTTTTGCTGGCGCAAAAAATAATTTAATTCAATTAAAAAATAATACTTTAATAGAATATTCAGCCAATCGCTTTGGTATTAGCGGAAATAATTTAGAAACTCAACTTAATTATACAAATCATGAAATAGACACTGTAAAAGGAGACATGTTTTATTTAAGTACTGACGGGTTTGCAGATCAATTTGGTGGCCCTAAAGGCAAAAAATTTAAACAAAAACAACTTAATAATTTATTACTAGAATATTGTAATTTTGATTTTTATGAACAAGCTGATAATTTAATTAATGATTTTTATTTGTGGAAAGGTTCACTCGAACAAATTGATGATGTTACTTTAATAGGATTTAGAATGTAGTTAATTATAAATAATTTTTAAAATTATACTAAACACAGCCATAATATTAGCCGGAGGTTTTGGGACTCGCTTACAGTCTGTTATTACAGATGTACCCAAACCTATGGCACCAATTAATAATATTCCGTTTTTAAACTACCAGCTTAATTATTTAAAATACTTTGGGATACAAAAAGTAATTTTATCTGTAGGATATTTACACGAAAAAATAACCAACTATTACAAAAATAATTTTAATGGCATTGAAATAAAATATTCTATTGAAGATGAGCCAATGGGTACCGGTGGCGGAATAAGACTGGCTATGCAACACAGTAACAATAACGAATTATTGGTTTTAAACGGCGATTCGTTTTTTGATGTAGATATAAAATCATTTTATAATTTTCACATTCAGCAAAATGCTCAAATATCCTTAGCACTTCGCAATGTAAATGATGCCGCACGTTATGGTACTATTAGTATTAATAAACAACAACAAATAATTTCGTTTAAAGAAAAAAGTGGGGCGGCTAAAGAAGGCTTAATTAATGGCGGCGTATATCTATTAAATAAAAATTTATTTTTAAATAACACACCTTCTGTAATTAATTTTTCGATAGAAAAAGATTTTTTTGAAACTCAATTACAACACCTCACTATTAAAGGGTTTGAATGCAACCACTATTTTATTGATATTGGCATACCTCAAGATTACCAAAAAGCACAACATGATTTTAAAGACTTTAAATATAGATAAGAATTGGACTTTATTTTTAGACCGTGATGGTGTTATCAATAAAAAACTACATAACGATTATGTAAAACATTGGATTGAATTTGAATTTATTGAAGGTACTTTACAGGCCTTAAAAACAGTAAATTCTATATTTGGAAAAATTGTTGTTGTTACCAATCAGCAGGGGATTGGTAAAGGTATTTACCGAACCGAAGATTTAGAAATTATTCATAAAAATATGTTGTACGAAATACATTATTTTGGCGGTAGAATTGATGGTGTGTATTTTTCGCCACACTTAGCGGCACAAAATCACAATACGCGTAAACCCAATATTGGTATGGCATTACATGCACAAAAAAATTATCCAGAAATTAATTTTACAAAAAGTATAATAGTGGGCGATAGCATCAGCGATATGGAATTTGGACGAAACGCGGGCATGAAAACTGTTTTTATTTCTGACGAAAATAGAAATGATGAGCGTATAGATTTTAATTTTAAATCGTTATTAGAGTTTAGCGAAGCCTTATCATGTTAAAAATCTCTGTCATAACTATTACTTATAATTCAGCTCAAACGGTTGAACAAACTATTCAATCGGTACTAAATCAATCTTATAAAAATGTTGAGTATATAGTTGTTGATGGTGAATCAACAGATGCTACTTTATCAATTATAGAAAAATATAAAAATAAAATCTCAAACATAATTTCCGAAAAAGATAATGGCCTGTATGATGCCCTAAACAAAGGCATTGCGCTTGCAACAGGCGATATAATTGGCATTTTACACTCTGATGATTTTTTTGTAGATAATAACGTATTACAACACTATGCTAATTTATTTACAACCACAAATGCCGATGCTGTTTATAGCGATTTATATTATGTAGACAAAACAAACACCAACAACATTACTCGTAAATGGAAAAGTGGGAATTACAAACCAAACTCTTTTTTATTTGGTTGGATGCCCCCTCACCCAACATTTTTTGTAAAACGAGAACTCTATAAAAAATACGGCAATTTTAATTTACAATTAACTACCGCTGCCGATTACGAACTTATGTTACGCTTTGTACATAAACACAAAATTTTTTTAGCTTATTTACCGCAATATAGCATAAAAATGAGGATAGGAGGCAAAAGTAATATAACCATTAAGAGCAGATTAAATGCAAATATGGAAGATAGAAAGGCTTGGGAAATAAATAATTTAAAACCTTATTTTTTTACGTTATTTTTAAAACCTTTGCGTAAAGTTTTACAATTTTTATAGCCTTTTATTCTTTTAATATATATACTTTTGTATATGATTAAATTAAAAATGTGTTGGCTTATTTTGGTTTTATTTTTAGTAAAAATTAGCGTTGCACAACACCAATATTATAAATTACTAACGCCTGCAATTGTTTTACAATTTACTGATACCACCAAAAAAATTAACTTTAAAACACCCGATACCACTGCAAATTATTCATCATTATTAAATTATGTATTGCGATTTTATCCAAGTATTTTGTTTAAATCGGTAAAAGTTTACACACAGCCTTCGCAAACGGTTACAAAATTAAAACCAACATTTTTTTCAATATTTAAAGCGCCACAACAACGCACCTATAAATTATATTTTAGTACTTTAACACATACAACATTAGATAGTGTATTACTAAAACAATTATCTTATAATTCTAAAGTTGGTTTAGTAGCAGGGCAAATCAGCCATTTACACGATTTAACCACTACTCATTTTTTTGGTTTTATAGGTTGGTATTTTAAAAAATTATCGCACAGGGCTGTAAATAAAATGGAATATGATGCCGAGTTAAAAACCTTAGAGGTGGGTTTGGGCTACCAACTATTAAGCCTTGCAAACGAAAACAATCAAAAACTTAAGATAGATAAATGGCTAAACCCAAAAGGCTATAGTAATTATGTAAAACAGACACAAGGTAAATTTATGGCCCCAGAAACTATTGTTAATTTTATTAACGATATGCCCGTATATGTATCTCAACAGTATAAATAGTTGTTTGCATAATATTAATAATATGCCAATATAATATCTAAAAATACCACTCATAAAATAAAGCTAAAATAATTTTGTGCTGTGTAGAAAATAATTTACCTTTGAATTAAGGAGTTTTTTTTAAAAAAAGATTTCTTATAATCTCCAAATAAATAAAACCCTTATTTTTAACGCTTTGCATTAATGTTAAATTTTAAAATAAATTGTAAAATTATTTTACAGTTATTTAATTATTTCATAACTTAGCGTATTATTAATTTTAAACAATTTAAAAACAAATAACATGAAAAAACAACTACTATTTGGTACGGCATTACTGGCAGCAGTAACAGCCTACTCTCAAAAAAATGAGGGTAAGATTAGACCAAGCGGCACCATTAATATGGTACAAAAAATTGCTTCAAAGTTTGCTATTGAGCCTACTGAAGCTACAACTACTGCAAAACAAAACACTAACCCAGTTGCAAATGTAACTAATCCTGTAGCCGAGCCTCAACAAGCTTCTACAAACGTGTCAGCTACAAACATTGGTTGGAAATTATTAACCGGTTCAATGAATGTATATGGCATGTTAGTGAGCGGTTCGCAGCCTTTACAGTATAACGATAACGTAAACGCAGTATCATTTATACACCGTAAAAGTGCTAGTTACACTGCTGCACCAACCAGTAATTCTGGTGCAATTATTGCTGAAATTAGCACAAACTGGGGCGCAACTTGGGATAGTACATGTATTTGGAGTAACGGTACTAACTTAGGACGTTACCCTTCAGGTGCTATTTACAACCCAACAGGCAATACTAACATTGCCAATGCCTATGTTGTAGGTTCTGGCCCTGTAACTGGTGGTAGCGGTTGGTTAGGTAACTGGTATGCAAGTAAGCAATTAGGTGCTGGAAATTATAACGCTACAGCAAGTGCAACCGCTAACGCTCAGCAATTTATTTCAAACGCTGGCCCTTACCCTGCTAATTCAGGTAAAGTTGATTTTTCTCGTATTTCATTTGTAACAACTGATGATGGAAAAGTTCACTTAACAGGTGGTATTTATGGTGATGCTAATGGTACAACTGCAGCAGCACAATTATATCGTGGTGCAGCTTTAGTTAAAGGTACTTATAATGCTGGTGTATTTGTTTGGACAAATGATTCTATCATTCCAAACACTATCGTAGCAGGTGCAGGCAATAAAGTGGTTTCAAGTGAAGCACAAATGGCTTGGAACGAAGCAGGTACTGTAGGTTATGTTGTATTTATGGGTGCTGCAGCTACTGCTACAGGTTCTAACAAAAATTACCAACCAATTGTATACAAATCTACAAATAGTGGTACAACTTGGGCTTTATTAAATGGTATTGATTTTAATGCCAATTGTGCTGCGCCAATTAAAAATCATCTTGCTGCCGTTTATAATTCTACTGTAACTAATGCTCTTGTTGAGCCTCAAGTTAATCTTGGCGAAGGCTGGGATATAGTTGTAGATGCTAATAATAAATTACATATTGCTGCTACACTTATTGGTGGATCTAGCCCTCATAATGATAGTTTAGGGTATGCTTACACGTTTACTACAAGTATAAACCCTAACGATGGTTACCAATGGGCTCACACTCCAGGCGAGCGTCCATATTTATATGATTTTTATGGTGATGGTACAACTGCTTGGAGCTATAGAACTGTAGATTCATTATCATCTGAAGGCCCTAGTAGTGATCCAGCAGCCCCAGCTACTGCGGGTTTTGCTGATAACCAATGGGATAATACAGGTAGTGGTGGCGCTAAAATTGAAAGCGATAGCCGTATTCAATTAAGCCGCACACCAGATGGCCAATACATTACGTATTCTTGGTCAGAGTCAGATAGTACTGTAACTAACGGTGGTAAAAAATGGAATAACTTACCAAACATTAAAACACGTTGTTTAAATGCAACTACAGATTTACTTTCTTCTACAGAAATTAATGTAAGTAAAGTGGCAGTTGGTCAAGGTACAAACAACCCAAATGTTGCTAATCGTGCTACTTTATTTTATATATCTGCTACAACTAGTTCAGCTACTGTGGGTGTTACAACAGATATTAAAACGCCACTTACTGTTACAAACAGTAACCCATATTCTCAATTAACAAATAACACTACTTGGTATTCTACTAATACTTTATCGTATTCGTCGTTTATTCTTCCAACTAAAGGACTTATCAATAACACATGTATTATTGGTGTTAAAGAAAATTCTTTAAACGAAGCACAAAACAGTTTAATTTTCCCTAACCCAACTAAAAACAATGCTACTTTAGCTATTGATGTTAAAGAAAATACAACTGTTACAGTTAGTATTTACAATTTAGTAGGTGCTTTAGTAAAAACTATCACTGTAAATGCTACTATTGGTGCTAATACTATTAATTTAGATTTAACTAATTTAACAAGTGGTATTTATATGACTAATGTTAAAGTTGGTAGTGCAACTAGCACTAAAAAATTAATTATTGAGTAATTATATGTAAAATAGTCACATGTAATCGTTTAGCTTTTACATGTAACGTTTACTTCTTACATTTAAAAAAGCCGTTTTAAATTTATTAAAACGGCTTTTTTGTGCTTAATATTTACTATATTTGATTAAATAAAAATAAATTTAAAACTAAAAAATATGAAAAAACAATTATTATTTGGCTCTGCGCTAGTTTTAGCAATAACGAGCTACGCCCAAACTACCGGGGCCAAAATTAAACCAAGTGGCATAATAGATGTTAGTAGAAAAGCTTACATTGATGTTAAAGAGAATACTAGCGCTAATAAGTTAAATATTAACCCATCTAACAACGTGGTTAGTACTAACGAAGCAGCTAAAGATGCTAGCATTCAAAACCCTCCAACAAATATTAGTTGGAAGTTAATAGCAGGCTCGCGTAACACATTTGGCATGGGTTTAAGTGCCACCCGCCCTTTACAGTATAATGATAATGTAAATGGGGTATCATTTATTCACCGTTGTAGTGCTTCTTATTCTGGTGCTCCTACCAATAATTCTGGCGCCATAGTAGCCGAAATTAGTACAAATTGGGGGGCAAGCTGGGATAGTACTTGTATTTGGAGTAATGCAACAACACTAGCACGTTATCCTCAGGGTGCCATATATAACCCAATTGGCAATACCAACATAAATAATACATATGTGGTTGGTAACGGACCATCTACCGATGGTACCAATTGGTTAGGTAACTGGTATGCAAGTAAGCAATTAGGTACTGGTAATTATAATACTACAGCAAGTGCAGCGGCTAACGCTATGCAACTATTATCATGTACCGCAACCACTTATGCGGCTACACAATATGGGCCACAATTGTTTAGTTATGGCTTTACTTCTAGTGATGATGGCGCAATACATGCCATAGCACCAGTATATGAAACACAACAAACAAATTGCCGAGGCGGTAAAATTGTAAAAGGAACATTTAATGCGGGTGTATTTACCTGGACAACAGATTCTATTATTCCTCCAACTGTCCCTTATTCTGTTACAGTTGGCAGCAAAAATGTATGGCCAAGAATGCAAATGGCATGGAACGAAGCAGGAACAGTTGGATATGCTTTATTTTTAGGTCCTTTAAATACGGCTACGTTATCTAACAGAGGTTACCAACCAATAGTTTACAAAACTACAAATAGTGGTAGTACTTGGGCTTTGTTACCTGGTATTGATTTTAATAGTGCTGCAATGGCACCAATTAAAGCGCCAATAGCTGCAGTAAACACAAACTCTAATTTAGAAATACCTTTCTTTTATGTAGGCGAAGGTTTTGATTGTGTAGTAGATGCAAATAATAAATTACACATAGCAAGTACCATTGTAGGTTCGGCAAAATCTCACGAAGATAGCTTAACCTATTCGTTTAGTTTTACAACTAGTATTAACCCTAATGATGGTTACCAATGGGCACACACACCGGGTAATCGCCCATACTTATACGATTTTGTTGGAGATGGTACTAGCGCTTGGACGTATAAAACGATTGATTCATTATCATCTGAAGGCCCATCATCTATTGCGACAGACCCTGCAACTGCTGGTTTTGCAGAAAACCCATGGGATGCAAATCCAACTAATAAAATAGAGATTGACAGCCGTATTCAATTAGGACGCACACCAAATGGCCAATACATTACGTATTCTTGGTCAGAGTCGGATAGTACTGTTACCAATGGTGCTAAAAAATGGAATAACTTACCAAATATTAAAACACGTTGTTTAAATGTAAGTACTAATAGCTTATCTCCTACCAAAATTAATGTGAGTAAGGTGGCCGTGGGGCAAGGTACAAATAATCCAAATGTAGCCAATCGCGCTACTTTACATTATATGTCTCCAACTACAGGTTCGGCAGTGGTAACGGGTACTTTAACAGATATTAAAACACCATTTACGGTAACTAATAGTAACCCTTATGCACAGTTAAGTAATAATTCCACTTACTTTTCGTCAAATACTTTGTCGTATGCTTTTCCAATTACCATTGGTGTAACTGAAAATGTTTTAAGCAACGTTACAAATAGTATAATTTACCCTAACCCAACTAAAAACAATGCTACTTTAGCTATTGATGTTAAAGATAATGCAACAGTTAGCGTTGGTATTTACAATTTAATAGGTGCTTTGGTAAAAACTATTAATGCTAATGCTACAGTTGGTGCAAACACTATTAATTTAGACTTAACTAATTTAACAAGCGGTATTTATTTAGCTACTGTTAAAGTTGGTAATGCTACTAGCACTAAAAAATTAATTATTGAGTAATTAATAATAAACTATAAAGAGTTTAAGCTCTTTATAGTTTTCTTTTCTTATTACATTAAAAAAGCCGTTTTAAATTTATATTTAAAACGGCTTTTTTGTATGAAAAAATATACTATTATTTGGTAGAAAAGCTAAAAACGACCTCCCCCTCCCTCGTCCTCGTTTAGCGTAGCAGGGCTTAGCGTAATAAGCTAAGAGCCAGCTTGTGTGATAGAAGGATACTTTAATAGGGCTTTTATTCATGTTTTTTTTATTGTTTTTTTGTATTCATCAGTTCGCTACGCTTGGGTGTAAAGCCCACACCCTCGTTAAAGCACAGTTACGTTTACCAACCTTTCCATCAGCATAATCAACAGCACTGCTAAAAACGTATTCGTAGGCATTGGTAACAATTAGTTGCCTAACTGGGTTTTGGTGTATGTAATTCAAGCGTTGTGCAACCCGCTCCGCAGGGTTTGTAACCCTGCGGTTTTATTTTTATAGTTTTACATAATTTCATTTAAAGCTTACTAACCTTGGTGTTATTGTTTCTACATCAATTCTACTATCCACCCTACAACTTTTAACATTAAAAATACGCTTTATCAATTTTAATGGTTTGCTTTTGCCCTTGTTGTATTAAACAAATATATTAAAAGCTGTTTAATTATTCCGCAGGTTTACAAATCCTGCGGAGCGGGGAAGGGCGGGGACATTACCAATTTAATTGAAAAGTTTGTGTTTTTTTAAAATAAATAACGGTTTGTCTTTAATCTCTATTCGAAGTGAATCATTACTTGGTTTATTAGAATTAATATTTGAAATCATTGCATCAGAGAAATCACTTTTTTTATTTATGCTAAGAATAATATCACCACTCTTAATACCAGTTTTTTCAAATTCAGAACCTTTGTATATATCTAAAACACGTAACTGCTTATCAAACATAGAACAGTTGAAACCATAGGTATAAATGTTTTGTTTAAAATGAATATCCTCTATGGGCTTAAAATAAATTTTATGATGAATCCAATCAATTGTGACTATAAATTTTTTTAGAAATGCAAGTCCAACACAATTTCTACCATAATACTTTTGATCCTGCCGTAAAATTATTGTGTCCATTTTTATTCCAGAAATTCCTAATCGATAAACTTGATAATGGATTGTATTAATAAAAAAATCTCTTTTTGAAGCTCCAAAATATCTAACATTTCGGAACGATTCTTTTTCTTCAGCTTCTTCTTTAGGTATTTTTAATTTTCCATTAAGTCTAATAATACCTGAAAAACCTGTATCAATGTATGCTGTGAGAGTGTCTTTACCTATCACAATTTTTACAATTGGTGTCCCCTGGGCGTCGGACGGCTGAAAAGAACTTGAAAAACTATTTTGAATGTTAGTAAAATTTTCTAAATCATTAGAAATTTTAATGGTTGAATCAGCGAAATTTAATTCGCAAATAGATGTTTGAAGTATAGAAGAACCAATCATACCTACTACTTCTTTGTAATCCCCCATAACGTAATCGGTAACTAAAAAGCCAGCATTATTAAACCTCACATTGCCAAGGTTTATAGAGCCAAAACCATAATCAAATTTATTCGACCCAAGTCTAAAAAGCTTTTTTGTAGCGATGTTGAAACTGTCTTTCGCCTTGAACGAATATGTCAGCGGAGACCCTGTATCAAACATAAATTTTTGAGTATCTTTTCTGTTTCCTATTTGTGCTTTTACAGAAAGAATATCAGTAATTTTTGCCTTCAAAGTAAAACAGTAGGTTTTAGGCTCTGGGTCAACATTACCTAATAGTTTTTCCAATTTTTTCTTTCTTGAAATTACACATGAACAAAGAAAAATAAGTATGAAGAATGTCGTCTTTCCTACAATTTTTATCGTTTTCATAATATTATAAACTTTAAATTAATATTTATACTAAATTAATTAAATAGGTAATTTTTTATCAGGTATGGCAACCTTGTACACAAATAATTAAAGCAAAAAACAACATTTTATTGGTTTCATTTTTTAAATTTTAACAAGTTGCTAATATATTCCCGCTCCGCAGGGTTTGTAACCCTGCGGTTTTATTTTTATAGTTTTACATAATTTCATTTAAAGTTTACTAACCTTGGTGTTATTGTTTCTACATCAATT
>JANYEQ010000114.1 GCA_025363015.1 Bacteroidota bacterium | reverse complement strand
TAAACGCTGGTACTACAAACGTAACGGTAACGGCAGCGGGCGGTTGTAGTACTACCACAAGCTTTACAATGGGCGCTATACCAGCATCAGCAAACTTTACAGCCTTTAGTGTAAATGGAAATTATACCCTTACCTGTTTAGAACCGAGTATTACCATGAGTACCACCTCATCATCTTTAAATTATACCTGGAGTGGTCCACCAAGCCAAAATGGACCACAGGTAACCTATACTACAGCCGGTACTTATATTGTACAATCGTCAAACCCAACAAGCACTTGTACAGCCAGCCAAACATTTAGTATTTTTCAAAACTATAGTGCCCCTACCAGTACTGTAAATACGCATAATATAACCATAAGTTGTGCACCAGGTACTACTACATTAATAGGCAGTATTACTTCAGCCACTGTAAATACAAGTATTTGTTGGATATACCCAGGCGGTGTAAACCCTGTGTGTACTAACCCTATTTTGCCTGGTTCAGTAGGTGTATATACCTGTGTGTGTAGCAACCTTTTTACTGGCTGTTCAACCATACAAACTGTAACTGTAACGGCATCTGTTGGTTTTCCAGTATTTGATATAATTAGTAGCACAGGCTTTACATTGGGTTGTGCGCCACAAAACACAACAAATTTATGTGTGGTTAATGTTACTACTTCACCCACACCAGGTTCTACTATTAATTATGCATTTGTACCACCAGCAGTGGGTGGCGGAGCATCAACCGTAGCACCTGTTTATAATGCAGTGGGTTGTGTAACTACAAGTATACCTGGCTCTTGGGTAGTATATTTAAAAGATTTAGGTAACAGTTGTGTGGCTACACAAACTGTAAATGTAATCTCAAACACCATAAGCCCAACACTTGGTGCAAATGTATTATCGCCCAACACCCCTACTTTAACCTGTGCCAACCCTAGTATTTTAGCGGTAGGCACTACAAGTACTAATAATACAACTATATCGTGGATACAGCCGGTGAGTCAGCTAGTACCTTCTTATTCAATAGCTATAAATACTGCTACGCTTACCTCAAACGCAGGACCAGCTTTATATGCCAATTATACTGTAGTGGCCACAAATACTGTAAATGGATGTAAAACAACATCAGTAGTACCTATATTTGTGGATAAACAAATACCTACTTACACTATTGTACCTGGCACTAAAGCGGTGGTAGATTGTAAGGGAGTGCCAGTAGATTTAACGGCAGCACCTACTAATACCGTATTTAATGCCTCTTTTTATGTGTGGACATATCCTGTAACAAATTATACTGTAGTAGGTTCGCAAATAAGCGTATCGGTGGCGGCTACCTATACCACTACTGGTACTTTTATACGAAACGGTTGTACAAATACAGCTACTTTTATAGTAAAACCCGATTATGTAAAACCTGTAATTATACCTTTTGGTAATGCGGTGTTAGATTGTTCTAACAACCCACAAGTACAATTACCAATTATTGTAAGTAATACGGCAGGAGTAAGTTATACCTGGACAGCCGTAAACCCAGCCACAGCTTTTACTCCAACAAATACCATTGCACAACCTTCGGTTAATTTAACAGGCGATATAAAAGTATATGTTAAAAATAATGGAAATGGTTGCGATAATAGTGCAATAGTTACTGTTGTAAATGGTACTTTACTAGCCGATTTTACAAGCGACCCAAGCACAGGCTTTGCGCCCTTAAATGTAAACTTTACAAACTTAAGTACAAGTGTAAATTCAAACAGTATAAATTCTGTTTGGAGTTTTGGTAATGGTACAAGTGCTAATGTAAGTAATGTAAGTAGCCAAAGTACAATTTACACACAGCCTGGCACCTATACGGTAACTTTAATTGCTAAAAAAGGGCCTTGTATTGATAGTGCGTATAAAGTAATACGTGTAGATATACCTAGTAAATTAGATATACCAAATGTATTTACGCCAAATGGCGATGGAAGTAACGATGTATTTTTTCTAAAAACAACCAACTTAAGCGATATAACAGCATATATATTTGATCGTTGGGGCAATAAAGTTTATGATGTAACAAGCAACACAGGTAATATTGCTTGGGATGGTAAAAACCAAGAAGGAAAAGAATGTGCCGCAGGAACTTATTTTTATATTATAAAAGCTACAGGTAAAGATGGTAGTACATATGATAAAAAAGGTAATGTAAGTTTGTATAGGTAATTTTATTTAAACAGAATTTCAAGCACGTATGTATTTTTACATCTTAATATATCAATTATAAAGCACTATAAATTAAAACGTACGGATACTTAAAAGTAAAATAAAAGTCTCATAATCAAATGATTATGAGACTTTTATTTTGTTGTATATTTGTGAAATATTATTTTAAAAAATGAAAGTTTCGTTTAACTGGCTTAAAACCCTTATAAATACAACCCATTCGGCACAAGAAGTTGCCGATTTATTAACGGCATCAGGCCTTGAAGTTGAAGGTTTAGAGACTTTCGAATCTCTTAAAGGAGGTTTGCAAGGCTTGCTAGTTGGGCAAGTAGTAGAGTGTGAAAAGCACCCAGATGCCGATAAATTAAGTTTAACAAAGGTAGATGTTGGTACTGGCGAATTGTTGCAAATTGTTTGCGGTGCGCCTAATGTAGCTGTTCATCAAAAAGTAATTGTGGCATTGGTAGGGGCTAAATTATACCCCAATACAGGCGAACCCTTTGATATAAAAAAATCTAAAATACGAGGTGCTATAAGCGAAGGTATGTTATGTGCCGAAGATGAAATTGGCTTAGGTGCAAGCCACGCAGGCATTATGGTGTTGCCAGAAAATATAAAAGTTGGCACGCCTGCTTCCACATATTTTAAAATAGAAAGCGATACTATTTTAGAAATTGGTTTAACCCCTAATCGTAGCGATGCCGCTTCGCATTTAGGCGTAGCAAGAGATTTAGCAGCCATTTTAAACTCTAAAAGTTTAACTAACGAAGCGCAAATTACCATAAGTGGCTTACAACCTTTACCTGAAGCTACCAACATAAATAAAGTAAACATTCAAGTAAATACTACCGAAGCTTGTAAACGCTACTGCGGTTTGGTAATAAGCGGCATTACCGTAAACGATAGTCCCACTTGGTTGCAAAACCGTTTAAAAGCTATTGGTTTACGCCCAATAAATAATATTGTTGATATTACAAATTTTGTGCTTCACGAAATGGGACAACCTTTACATGCATTTGATTTAGAAGCAATACAAGGTAATGCCGTTATTGTGCGCACCGCCATTGAAGGCGAAAAATTTGTTAGCCTAGAGGGTACCGAACGTACTTTAATTGCAAGCGATTTAGTAATTGCTAACGCTACACAACCTATGTGCCTGGCAGGTGTATTTGGTGGCTTAAGTAGCGGTGTAAGCTCAAAAACTACATCTATTTTTTTAGAAAGCGCTTATTTTGATGCTGGTTTTGTTAGAAAAACAGCAAAGCATCATAACTTAAAAACCGATGCTTCATTTCGATTTGAGCGTGGTACCGACCCTAACATTACAATTAATGCCCTCACTCGCGCTGCAAATTTAATTTTTGAAATGGCAGGTGGTGTTTTAAGTATGGATGTAGTAGATATTTACCCAGAAAAACTAGAACCGTATAAAATTGCGTTTTCGTACACCGATTGCGATAATTTAATTGGCAAAGAAATAGATAGAACAACCATAAAAGCTATACTCACCAATTTAGGTATTGAAATAGAAAACGAAGGCAACGACGCCCTTCTTTTAAACGTACCACGCTACAAAACCGATGTTACCCGCCAAGCAGATGTAATTGAAGAAGTAATGCGTATTTATGGTTATAATAATGTTGAGGTGAGTAAACAAATTTCGTACACCGCAATAAGCGAAACAAAAAATAAAGACAGTATTGCCGAAAACAAAGTTGCTACAACCATAGAAGGCTTTGGGTTTAATGAAATAATGACTCTTTCACTAAGTAAAGAAACCTATTATGCAGCCGAAAATAATAATGTAAAAATTGTAAATCCATTAAGTAACGATTTAAATGTATTACGTGGCGATATGATTTATAGCGGTTTAGAAGCCATTGCGTATAATATTAATCGCAAAAACTCTGATTTAAAATTATTTGAAATGGGTAGAGTATATCAGCAAACCCAGAATGAAGATGATAAATACAGCGAACAAAAACAAGTAACACTTTTTGCTACAGGCAATGTATTTAACGAAAACGCTCATCAATTAACAAATAAAGCCGATTTTTTATTCTTAAAAGCGGCACTAATTAATGTGCTAAATAAATGTGGTATTACTAATTTAAAAAGTATAGAAAGTACCTATTCTAATTTTGAGTATGGTTTAACCTATTTGTTAAACACCAAAGTAATTGCCCAAGTTGGCAGCATTGCAAAAGCAACTTTAAAAAAGTTTGATATTAACCAACCTGTTTATTATGCACAAATTAATTGGGATGTTTTAGTAAAAGCACTTAGTAAACAAAAAATACAATTTACAGAGTTGAGTAAATTCCCTTCTGTTCGTCGCGATTTAGCCTTATTAATAGATAAAACTATTAATTATCAGCAAATAGAAGAAATAGCCTTTGCTACCGAAAAAAAATTATTAAAAGAAGTAAACCTATTTGATATTTACGAAGGCGAAAAATTAGGGAATAAAAAATCGTATGCTGTAAGTTTTACCTTATTAAACAACGAAGCTACTTTAACCGATAAAGAAATTGATAAAGTAATGGAAAAATTAATTTTAAATTATAAAGAAAAATTAGGGGCTGAGTTGAGGTAATCATATATAAGTATCTTTACACAATTTTTTATAAATAATTACGTTATTAGTTGGTGAATAAAAAGTATTTAATACTTAGTTTATTGTTTTTAGGCTTAACTTTTTTTTGCCAAGAAAACGATGGCTATGGCATTAACCTACCTAAATTTTACAAACAAAAAATTCATTTTGGTTTTACCATTGCAGGAAACCAAACCGATTTTAGGTTAAATACTAAGCCAAACTCTCAATTTCCAGATACTGTTATTTTTGCGCAAGGTGTAGGCACACGTTATAGAGTAAGAACTGTTTATACACAACCTGCCCCAGGCTTTGCCATTGGCATTGTAGCTGATGCCCGTTTGCAGGAGTATATTCGTATTCGCTGCACACCAAGTATTAGTTTTGCTTCTCGAAAAATAGAATATACCCTCGCTAACAATACGTTAGATAGTTTTAAAATATTTCAAAAAACAGTAGAGTCGGCTTTTATTATTGCTCCTCTTGAAATTAAGATACAAAGTAAACGCTTAAATAATTTTAGTGCTTACATTATTGGCGGTGGCGGCTATCAGTTAGATTTGGCTTCTCGTAAAAAGGCGGCAGGTGTTGCCGCAGGAGGACCTAATCAACTAGATGAAAATATAAAATTAAAACGTGATGATTTTTATTATAGTGCAGGTTTGGGTACCGATTTTTATTTACAGTACTTTAAATTAGGCTTTGAAGTAAAATTACAAGTAGGTACACGCAATTTACTTCGACCCGAAAATAGTGTGTTTAGTAATAGTATTGACAAAATTAGGTCGAGGATGGTAGTGTTTAGCATTACTTTTGAAGGATAGTAAAATACCCTTTTCTTAAATAAATTAAAGTACATTCGCATTAAAAAGTTGAAGCATAAAAATCTTCCAATACCATGCAAACAAAAATACAACTACAAGTAAGTCCAGCTACAGCTTTAAACGAGCAACTTTTAAAAGAAGAGGTACGTGAAATGCTTTTTTTAAGTACTGAAAAAAATCTTATACTTAAAATTTTAAAACGAAGTATTGATGCACGCGGACATAACATAAAAATTAATTTAACTGTTTTAGCTTCAGTTGATGAAGAAATACTTCCTGAAAAAATCGAATTTAATTATTTAGATGTTTCGCATTCAAAAAAAACCTGTCACATTATTGGTGCTGGTCCCGCTGGGCTTTTTGCGGCCTTACGGTGTTTAGAATTAGGAATAAAACCCGTCGTTGTTGAGCGTGGTAAAAATGTAAAAGACAGGCGTAGAGATTTAGCAACATTAAATAAAGAACACATTGTAAACCCCGAAAGCAATTATTGTTTTGGCGAGGGTGGGGCAGGTACTTATAGCGATGGTAAACTTTATACCCGTTCTAACAAACGCGGCGACATTGATAAAATTTTAAAAATATTTGTTTATCATGGCGCTAGCGAAGAAATTATGGTAGATGCCCATCCACACATTGGTACCAATAAATTACCGCAATTAATTGAAAACATTCGGCACACCATTTTAAAATTTGGTGGCGAAGTGTTATTTAACTCTAAATTTATTGATTTTGATATTGAAAAAGAAACTGTTGCATCTATCACTCTTTTAACAGAAGTTGGTGAGCAACAAATTCCCGTTCAACAATTAATAGTGGCTACAGGTCATTCGGCCAGAGATGTTTATGAACTGTTTAATAAAAAAAATAGTTTAATAGAAGCTAAACCTTTTGCTTTAGGCGTAAGAGTTGAACACCCACAAAGCTTAATAGATAAAATACAATATTCGTGTAATAATTTGCAAGACGTGATTGATAAACGTAATTATTTACCCGCAGCAAGTTATAGTTTAGTAAACCAAGTTAATGGTTATGGCGTGTATTCATTTTGTATGTGCCCAGGCGGTATTATTGCACCTTGTGCTACCAATCAACAAGAAATAGTTACAAATGGTTGGAGCCCCAGCAAACGAAACAATCCTTATGCAAATAGCGGTATAGTTGTGGGTTTAGACTTAAAAGATTTTGAAGCCTATAAAAATTATGGTGCATTAGCTGGGTTAGAATTTCAAAAACAAATAGAACAAACTGCTTGGACCTTTGGCGGAAAAACACAAACCGCACCAGCACAACGTTTACAAGATTTTGTTAATGGCAAAGTAAGTACCGATTTGCCTGATTGTAGCTATTTACCGGGTTTAAAAAGTGTAGATATGCAGGCCGTTTTGGGTAAATTAATTGGTGTAAGTTTACAACAAGGTTTTAAAAATTTTGCTAATAAAATGCGAGGGTATTTAACTAACGATGCTGTAATTGTGGGGGTGGAATCTCGAACGTCAACGCCAGTACGTATTCCAAGAGATAAAGAAGTATTACACCATCCGCAGTTAAAAAATTTATTTCCCTGTGGCGAAGGCGCAGGCTATGCTGGTGGCATTGTAAGTGCAGCAATGGATGGCGAACGTTGCGCTTCAGTTTTACAATTTTAATTTTTAGGCGAGTTATAATAGGTTTGTTTGCTTAATGTTTTAGCGCTTTACTTTTCAGTATTCGTTCAATGTACTTTTCAGTTGGCAATAAGCTTGTTTGTATTCGTTTGGCGTAATGTATGCTTGCCAAAATTTCTTTTTGTTTTTCATCAACAATTATTTTTTGCTGGCTAATAATATTTTTTTGCTTTTTTGTTATTCTAAAACGGTTAAACATAAATATACCAAATAAAACTGTTAAGCCTAAACCGCCGTATAAAAAATAGCGTTGTGTTTTTTCTTGTTTTAATTTTATGCTAGTTAACTTTTTTTCTTCTGCAACTTGTAGGCTATCAGCAACAGTTTTTTTTTCGTACTCGTATTTTAGTAAATTTTTAATGGAGGCGGTACGGGTTTCTTTATTGTTAAGGCTATCTCGCATTTGTATGTATAACTCATACATTTGTAATTCTTTTTTTGGTTGGTTTAAATAATGGTAAATTGTTTTTAGTTGACTAGCTGCATTTCTAATATTTTCAGGGTACCCAATATCTTTACTTAATACAAGTGATTTGTTACTATAATCTAAAGCTAAAATATACTTTTTTTGATTTAAATAAACCATACCAATACTATTAAAACAACTAGCAATGCCACGTTTATTTTGTATTTGCTGGTTTATAATTAAACTTTTTTGATAATAATTTAAAGCTTTTAAATTATTATTTTGATTGTAATATATTAATCCAATATTAATAAAATTAAATGCTATACCTTGCTTATCATTAACCATTTGCTGTAACGCAGTACTTTGTTGGTAGTACCATAAGGCTGTTGTTCTTAATCCTTTATTATCATATATAGAACCAATGTTATGAAATGAAGTTGCTATGCCAATAGTATCTTTTAATTGAATATATAATTGCAAACCTTTTTTGTAGTAAACTAATGCATTGCTGGTATCGCCTTGATTATTGTAAATTAAGCCAATGTTAATAAGCGAGGCGGCTATTCCTGGCTTGTCGTTTATTTCTTCCTGAATTTTTAAGCTTTTTTGATAATATTTTATTGCTTTAAAAATATCTCCTTGCCTATCATATATTAAGCCAATATTATTTAAGCAATACGAAATACCTTTTTTATTTTTTGTTTCGATATGAATTCTTAATCCTTTTTTACAATAAATTAATGATTTATTTAAATTACCTATATTGCTGTACACAGTACCCATATTAATCAATGTAATTGCCATACCTTGCCTATCGTATATTTCTTCTTGAATTTTTAAACTTTTTTGATAATTTTCAATGGCTCCAACGGCATTACTTTCATCAGCATAAATTAATCCAATATTGTTTATAGTAGTTGCTAAATATTTTAAGTATATTTTTTTTAAATGTGTAGGCGGGTTTTTAGCAAGATTAGTTTCAACCATTTTTTTTAATTGTTGATTATACGTTTGCCACTCTTCTTCGGGCGATGTTTCGGTTAGTTGAAATAAAATACTACATTTTACAGAATCGCTCTTAGCGTGTTTAAGTGCTAATTTTAAAGAATCTAAAGTTGGCGTTTGAGTAAAAAAAATATAGTTGCATACTACAAAATATAATATAATAATATGTTTTATTTTCATTTTTAAAATCTACTTTTTAATATTCGTTCAATATATTTTTCTGTTGGCAACAAACTTTGCTGTATGCGTTTGGCGTAGTGTATGCTATCTAAAATTTCTTTTTGCTTTTCGTCCACTATATGTTTTTGTTTTTCTACAATTAATTTTTGTTCTTCTATTATTTTTTTTTGTTTTTGGGTAATTCTAAAACGATTAAACATAAAAATACCAAATAAAACGGTTAACCCTAAGCCACCATACAAAAAATAGCGCTGCGTTTGTTCTTGTTTTAATTTTAGTGTAGTTAACTTTTTTTCTTCCGCAACCCGCACACTATCTGCGGCAGCTTTTTTTTCGTATTCGTATTTTAGTTGTGATTTTATTGAGGCTTTTTGAGTATCTTGGTTTGAAACGCTATCGCGCATTTGAATATATATATCGTAATTATCCATTGATGCCTGATAATTCCCAGTTGATTTGTATATTAGATACAATTGATTAGTAGCGTTCCTTATATTTGCTGGATACCCAAGTTCGA
>JANYEQ010000108.1 GCA_025363015.1 Bacteroidota bacterium | reverse complement strand
AGGAAGAAATAAACGAAAGCACTGATAAAAATAATACCGAGATAAAAAAAGACCTGGAAGAAAGTATTAAAAAAGCAAAACAACTTCAAAAAGATGTAAATGATTTAGCAAAAAAAATAAACGATAAAAAACAATTAGGCTTTGAAGAAAAAAAGAAAATTGAAGATGTTATAAAAAAACAGCAAGAACTTAAAGATAAAATTGAAGAAGTAAAACAAGAAAATCAAAAAAATAATCAACAACAAAACGAGTTTACCAAAACCGACGAAAACATTATAGAAAAACAAAAACAATTAGAACAATTGTTTGAAAACGTAATGACACCCGAAATGAAAAAGTTATTTGACGAATTAAATAAAATGTTAGATAAGTTAGATAAAAACGAAATTCAACAAAAGTTAGAAGAACTAAAATTAGACAATAAAGACATTGAAAAAGAGTTAGACCGAAACCTAGAAGCCTTTAAGCAACTAGAAGTAGAACAAAAAATGCAAAATGCTATTGAAAAATTAGACGAACTTAAAAACAAACAAGATGCTTTAAAGAAAGAAACAGAAGAGAATAAGAAGCAAGATAGCAAGACCCAAGACGACAAGACTAAAGGTACTGAAGAGAAAAAAGGGACTGAAAAGACAGATGATAAAAAGGATTTGGAAAAAAAACAAGACGATTTAAATAAAGATTTTGATAAACTAAAAGAAGATCTTAAAGATTTACAGAAGAAAAATGAGGAATTAGAAGAACCTAATAAACTACCAAATAACGAGCAAAAACAAAACGACATTAGCAAAGAGATGAAAAGCGCTTCTGAAAAGCTGAGTAAAAACAGTAAAAAAGACGCCGCAAAAAATCAAAAAGAAGCCAGCGATAAAATGCAAGAAATGAAAGAAGAGATGGAAAAAGCAATGGAAGATGAGGAAGAGCAGAAAGAAGAAGAAAATGCCAAAGACCTCCGCCAAATATTAGAAAACTTACTCAATCTATCCTTTGCACAAGAAGAACTTTTAAAAACATTGCCCAAAACTCGAATTGATAACCCACAATACACAGACATTCCAAAACAACAAAATAAACTTAAAGACGATAGCCAAATTATTGAAGACAGCCTTTTAGCCCTTAGCAAACGTGCGCCACAAATTAGTTCAATTATTAATCGCGAAATCAGTGCCATCAACCTTAATATAGATAAAACCGTAAAAGCCCTTGCCGAACGTAATACTGGCGAAGGCACCATGCGTATGCAAAGCACCATGACAGCGGTAAATAACCTTGCCCTTTTATTAAACGAAAGTTTAGAGCAAATGCAAAAGCAAATGAAGGCTAAAAAACAATCTCAACAAAAAGGCAAAAAAGGCAAATGCAAAAAACCTGGTAGCGGCGAGGGAGAAAAACCATCGGATAAACCCAGCATGCAAAGCATGAAAAAATTACAAGAAAAACTTAACGAACAACTTAAGCAATTAAAAGAAGCAATGGAAAAAGGGCAAAAACCTGGTAACAAACCAGGCGATAAGCCAGGAGACAAACCCGGACAAAAACCTGGGCAAGGAGGCATGGGAAAACAAGGTCAAAATGGCTTAAATATGATGCCTGGTACTAGCGAGCAATTTGCTAAAATGGCGGCCCAGCAAGAAGCTTTACGCAGGCAAATGCAACAAATGATGGATAAAATTAAAAATAAAGGCTCAACCCCTGGTGGAAATATTGCCGATTTAATGGAACAAACCGAAAAAGACCTTGTAAATAAGCAACTTACTAACGAAACCCTTAAACGCCAACAAGATATTTTAACAAAATTGTTAGAGAGCGAAAAAGCAGAGCGAGAAAGGGAACAAGACGAACAACGTAAAAGTAATGAAGCAAAAAATCAAAATTTAAGCAACCCTACGCAATTTTTAGAGTATAAAAGGTTGAAAGAAAAAGAAATGGAGTTGTTAAATACCGTTCCGCCAAGTTTAACACCTTATTATAAACAAAAAGTAAACAATTATTTTAATAGCGTAAACAAATAATTACCGTGGAAAGCATGATTCCAAATATAACAAAAATAAGTTCGAAGGCGGATAACCTTCGTTTGGTTGAAAAACTAATTGACGATGTTTGCCAAGTTTATAAAGTAAACGAAGATGCTTATGGTAATATTTTAATTGCCGTAACCGAAGCTGTAAACAACGCCATCAATCATGGTAACCAAAATAACCCTAATAAATTTGTAAACATTGGCTTTAAAACCGATAACAAACAACTCGTATTTAGCGTTAGCGACGAAGGTACTGGCTTTAACTATACAGATTTACCAGACCCTACCGACCCATCAAATATTGATAAACCCAACGGACGTGGCGTTTTTTTAATGAAAAACCTAGCCGATAGTATTGAATTTTTACAAAACGGAAAAACTGTTTTATTAGCTTTTAATAATTAAGCTAACTAATTGAGTTTAAATAGTAGCCGGCAACAAAGTCCCCACACATTCTCCAAAACCTACTCTCACATTATTTTTTTGGCAATAGCCTCTTATAATAATGGTATCGTTATCGTTTACAAATTTACGTTCGGTGCCATCGTTTAAGGTAATTGGTTTTGTGCCTCGCCACGTTAATTCCATCATACTACCATACTCCGAAGGGCTGGGGCCACTAATGGTACCACTTGCCATCATATCGCCAATATTAACATTACATCCGTTAACCGTATGGTGGGCTAATTGTTGCTCCATCGTCCAATACATATACTTATAATTAGATGAGCAAATTTTGTTTTCAGACCCATTTTGAGGTTTTAAAAACACATCTAATTTAATATCAATATTTTTTTGACCACTGTATTGTAAGTAGGGCAATACTTTTGGATCTTGTACATAACCTTCTGTTCTAAAAGGCTCTAAGGCTTCTAAGGTAACTATCCAGGGCGAAACGGTACTTGCAAAATTCTTTGCTAAAAAAGGTCCTAATGGAATGTACTCCCACGTTTGAATATCGCGCGCACTCCAATCGTTAAACAATACCATACCAAAAATATGCTCATTGGCATTGGCTGTGGTAATACTATCGCCCATTTGGGTAGCTTTACCTATAATAAAGGCAGTTTCTAATTCAATGTCTAATAATTTTGTGGCGCCAAAAACGGGTAATTCCGCATCGGCAGGTTTTTGTTGCCCTTTTGGGCGATGAAACGAATGCCCGCTTACACAAATGCTACTGGCACGCCCGTGATAACCTACTGGCAAATGCTTCCAATTAGGCATTAAGGCGTTTTTAGGATCGCGAATCATCGTACCTATGTTTGTAGCATGATCGATACTACTGTAAAAATCGGTATAATCGCCAATTTTTACAGGTAACAACATGTTTACTTCGCTCTGTTTTTTAAAAACTCGGTTAAATAAAGCTGTATTTGTTTTTAAAATAGAAGTGGTATCGCTTAATAATTCTATTAATTTTAAGCGAACTTTATTTGTAATTGGTTTGCCTAAAGCAATAAAATCGTTTAAAAATTCTTGTTCAAAAACAGAGCGATTTATATCAAATACATCAGCACTTTCGAGTTCAAATAAATCTATAATATAATCTCCAATGGCAGAACATACGCGATGTTTTACCTGTTTACCACTATAAATTCCGAAAGGAATATTATGAATTGAGAAATCGGAATTGGCATCAATATTTAACCAACTTGTTATATTTTTAGTATTCATAATCTACGAAATGCGTAATGTAATATTGTTTTTTAAATCCTCTAAAATTGCAGTATTTGGGCTTTTTGAATTTTTAATTATAAGCAATGCTTGTGTTAAAGCCTCTTCACTAATAATGGGCTCTTCGCAATTTTCAACAACGGTGTATGCCTCCATACTTAGCATAAAATCGGTACTACAGGCTAATTCTACAAAAAATAAAAAGTGGTTGCTAAAATCTAAACAACTTTCCCAACAAGCTGCTGCTAATTTTGTTTTTTCGCTCACTCTATTGCATTGTTTTATGGCGTTAACTAAAACAGCTTGCGCATTTTTTTCTTTTAATGTTTTAAAAATCTCTTCACTTTCTGGTCGTGTAATATTTTTTTCTAAAAGCGTGTGAATTAAATCTGCTACATCATTTTCTTTTTTTGAATAGCCCTCGCGGTTAATTAAAAGTGTATGGTATTCTTCTTCGTTAAATAATTTTTTTGGGTCGAAGGCATCGTCGTCTAATAATTCTTTTATATCCATTTTATGAAGTTTTTGTTCTTTTCTTTTTAACGGGATTTTATCTAATAATTGATATTTAATATTTTACAATAACTGTTTAATAATATCCTCCACACTTACTCCTTCGGCCTCGGATTTATAGTTACGTACAATACGATGCCTTAAAATGGGTGTTACTATAGCTTTTACATCTTCAATATCCGGACTAAATTTACCGTTTATGGCAGCATGGCATTTTGCACCAATTATTAAATACTGTGATGCCCGAGGGCCTGCGCCCCATTGCAAATATTTTTTAGTAACCTCAGCACTAAACTCGCTATTTAAACGCGTTTTGTTTACCAATTTTACAGCATACTCAATTACATTATCGGCCACTGGCATTTTACGAATAAGGTCTTGAAAAAATACAATTTCTTGGGCAGATAATATTTTATTTAATTCAACTTTAGTATTGGTAGTAGTTAATTTTACAACTTGTAATTCTTCTTTAAAGCTTGGATAATCTAACCACACGTTAAACATAAAACGATCGAGTTGGGCTTCAGGTAAAGGGTAAGTTCCCTCCTGCTCTATTGGGTTTTGGGTGGCTAGTACAAAAAACGGATTATCTAAAGGGTAACGTTTACCAGCGGTTGTAATTTGGCGCTCTTGCATGGCTTCTAATAAAGCGGCTTGCGTTTTGGGTGGTGTACGGTTTATTTCATCGGCCAAAACAATATTGCTAAATAAAGGGCCTTTAATAAATTTAAAATTACGCTGTTCGTCTAAAATTTCGCTACCAATAATATCGCTTGGCATTAAATCGGGGGTAAACTGTATGCGGTTAAAGCTTAAACCCAAGGCATCGGCAATGGTATTAACCAATAGGGTTTTAGCCAACCCTGGCACACCTACTAGCAAACAATGCCCTTTGCTAAAAACAGAAATGAGCACATTTTTTATAGTATCCTCTTGCCCTACTATTACTTTGGCAATTTCGGTAGTAAGTTGATTATATTTTACCACAAAAGCTTCAATGGCTTCGGTATCGGATTTATAATTCATATTAAAATTTTGTTTTAAAGGTAACAATAAAAACTTTGTTGCGTTGTACTTTTACAGCACTACAAATTTATTTTATTTTTAACCATTTTTATGCCTTAGTACTATAAATTTATGCTAAGCCCTTATCTATTTATTGGACTCCCCACATAAAATAGATATACATAATTCCTGTTTACACAATCTACTTTATACTCCCTTATACTCCCTACTTATTAGCGCAACGCGTAAACGCATTATGGCTATACGTTTACCTTTTGTTGTAACACGTAAACGTTTAATGGCAACGTGTTTACGTTTAACCATCATCTATTTACTTATTAGTACAACGCGTAAACGCATTATGGCTATACGTTTACCTTTTGTTGTAACACGTAAACGTTTAATGGCAACGTGTTTACGTTTAATCATCATCTATTTACTTATTAGTATAACGCGTAAACGCATTATGGCTATACGTTTACCTTTTATTGTAACACGTAAACGTTTAATGGCAATGCGTTTACGTTTAATCATCATCTGCTTAATTATTAGTGCAACGCGTAAACGCATTATAGCTATACGTTTACCTTTTGTTATAACACGTAAACGTTTAATGGCAATGCGTTTACGTTTAACCATCATCTGCTTACTTATTACTGCAACGCGTAAACGCATTATGGCTATACGTTTACCTTTTGTTGTAACACGTAAACGTTTGAAAGTTTGGAAAATCGAAAACGCTTGTTGTAATTCCTAACCTGAGTTTAAATTATTAATCTTTATTTTTTAAAATCTAAAACAGATAGAAACATCAGAAATTAAACCAACATTAAAAAAACCCGCTCCGCAGGATTTGTAATCCTGCGGAATAATTAAACAGCTTTTAATATATTTGTTTAATGAAACAAGGGCAAAAGCAAACTATTAAAATTGATAAAGCGTATTTTTAATGTTAAAAATTGTAGGGTGTATGGTATAATTGATGTAAA
>JANYEQ010000089.1 GCA_025363015.1 Bacteroidota bacterium | reverse complement strand
CTATGTCTGGGTCTTCAAACACAAATACAAATGTACTTTTTGAATGGATTGATCCTTCAGGAACTGCAACAACTGGTAGTTTAGTTTCAGTAGGTGCAGGCGGTGTGTATTGCTTTAAGGTTACTAATTTATTAAACGGTTGTAGCGCCACTAAGTGTGTTACTGTAACGGTTGGTGTTGGTTTCCCTACATTTATAACAAGTAGCCCATCAAGTTATAGCTTAAGTTGTAGCACTTTATCTACACAAATTTGTGTTCCAGGTGTAACAACAAGCCCTGTACCAGGTTCAACTATTAATTATTCAATAGTGCCTGCAGTGGTAAGTGGAACGCCCACTACGTTTAATGCTATTAGTTGTTCTACAAACATATCGGTACCAGGTGCTTATGTAGTATATGTAAAAGATTTAGGTAATAACTGTGTGGCTTCGCAAACGATTAATATAGTTTCTTACACTACATCGCCACAAGTATCATCAAATATTAGTGCGCCAAGTTCACCAACATTAACCTGTAGCAACCCTACTATATTAGCGGTGGGTACTTCAAGCACTAATAATACCGTTGTAAGTTGGATACAGCCTGCTAACTTAAATATTTCGGCATCAACTTTAGCCATATCAAATGGCACTGTGGCTTCAACGGGTAATGTTATCACTTCTTTAGGTGTATTTACGGTTGTTGCTACAAATACTTTAACGGGTTGTGTAACACAATCATTAGTACCTGTATTTAATGATAAGCGTATTCCAACATACAGCATTGTACCTGGTACAAATCCGCCAAAAGTAAATTGCTATGGCAATCCTGTAATTTTAACAGGCGTAGCTACTAACACGCTTTATAATACCTCCACCTTTACGTGGACACCTCCAGCATCGGGACCTGCACCATTAGCAAGTTCGAGCTACCCAGCAGCTGTTGATGGACCTTATACCGTAACAGGTACGTTTTTACCAAATGGTTGTAAAAATACTGCTACTTTTGTTGTAATACCCGATTATGTAATACCAGTATTAACAGGGCTTAACACTGCTACTTTAGATTGTGCTATTAATCCTACAACAGCTATATCAGCATTTGGTTCGCCAATTAGTGGTTACACATACACTTGGAGTGCAGAATTTACAGCTACTTACACGCCAAATAATCATGCACCAAGCCCTATTATTAGTGTGCCAGGCACATATAATGTAGCCGTTACAAATGTTATAAATGGTTGTATTAATACTGGTAGTTTATTAGTTGTAAATGGTAATTTAGTAGTTGATTTTACTGCCGACCCTACAACTGGCTTTGCACCTGCTACTATTAACTTTGTAAATACAAGCAGTAGTGTAAATACCAACAGCATACAATCTGTATGGAGTTTTGGTAATGGTACAAGTGCTAACGTAAATAGCACAGCGGGTCAAAGTACTATCTATACACAGCCTGGTACTTATACTGTAACGTTAATTGGAAGAAAAGGTAGCTGTATTGATAGTGCTTATAAAGTAATACGTATAGATGCACCAAGCAAACTAGATGTACCTAATGTATTTACACCAAACGGCGATGGAAGTAATGATGTGTTTTTTCTTAAAACAACAAATTTAACTGAAATTACTGCCTATATATTTGACCGTTGGGGTAATAAAGTGTACGAAGTAACTAGCAACACTGGTAACATTGCTTGGGATGGTAAAAACCAAGAAGGTAAAGAAGCTGCTGTAGGAACTTATTTTTACATTATTAAAGCTACCGGTAAAGATGGTCAAGCTTACGACAAAAAAGGTAATGTAAGTTTATACAGATAATACAGTAAACTTTTAAGCTTTAAATAAAATTTAAAAATCTCGTTTGGGTTAGCCTAAACGAGATTTTTTATTTTTATAGCAAATACAAAATACATCTCTTCTCTCTCGGTAAAAAAACTTATTTTTGAATTTCGATTAATACAAAAAATTATGTTAGATAAAATTGGAATAGCCAAGCGCATTGCCCAAGAAGTAAAAGATGGTATGTATGTAAACCTTGGTATTGGTATACCTACTTTGGTTGCCAACTACATACCCGAAGGCTTTAATGTGGTATTACAATCCGAAAATGGTATTTTGGGCATGGGTCCTTTTCCTTTTGAAGGAGAAGAAGATGCCGATTTAATTAATGCCGGTAAACAAACAATAACCCTTTTAAAGGGCTCAAGTATATTTGATAGTGCTTTAAGTTTTGGTATGATACGCTCGCAAAAAGTTGACCTTACTATTTTAGGCGCTATGGAAGTAAGCGAAACAGGCGATATTGCCAATTGGAAAATACCGGGCAAAATGGTAAAAGGTATGGGTGGCGCTATGGATTTAGTAGCCAGCGCCAAAAACATTATTGTAGCCATGCAACAGGTAAATAAAGCTGGGCAAAGTAAGTTATTAGCCAAATGCGATTTGCCATTAACAGGTGTAAAATGCGTAAAACGAATAGTAACAGAATTAGGCGTATACGAAATTGTACCCCAAGGTGGTTTTAAATTATTAGAACGCGCCCCAGGTGTAAGCGTTGATGAAATTAAAAATGCCACCGCAGGTAAATTAATTGTGGAAGGTGATGTAAAGGAAATGGTGGTTTAAACATATGAAATACCTTACCAAAAAAAATATAATCATTTTTATACTATTAGTTGCTACGTACTTCTCTCTTTTTTTTCAACTTGACAGTTATGCTTTACAGCTTTGGGATGAGGGAACGTATGCAGTAAATGCGTATGAAATGTGTTTGGATGGCGATTTATTAGTAAAACATTTTAATGGAGGGCCAGAAATGTGGGCAACAAACCCACCCTTAGTTTGTTATTTTCAAGCCATCTGTATAAAAATTTTTGGGCCTAATGAATTAGCGGTTAGGTTACCCTCAGCTTTAGCAGCACTGGGTATTATTCTTTTAATTATACGTTTTTCTATAAAAGAAAACCTAGGTTTAGATTTTACAACCTATGCTGTTTTGGCCTTGTTATCCAGTCAAGGTTATGTAACGTACCATGTAACTAGAACAGCAGATTTAGACTCAGTATTAATATTTTTTATAATAGGTTCTATTATTTATTTTTATAAATTTATTGAATACCCTGAACAAAAAATAAAATATTTAGTACTATTTAGTGTGTTTATTTTATTAGGGTATTATGCAAAAGGTATAGCCTGCTTTATGATATTACCTGCTTTTTTAGTTTATGCTATTGTAAAAAACAAAGTTTTATATGTTTTAAAAACTAAACAATTATATTATTGTATGTTTTCTGTAATATTTATTATTTTAATTTATTACTATTTAAGGGAGCAACGAAACCCTGGCTATGTAAAAACAATGTTTAATAGTGAGTTTGGTAGATATACAACTATTGGCAATGAGTTACATCAACTACCTTTTTTATTTTATATAAAAGACATGTTTGAACGAGAGTATAAATATTTTTTCCCATTTATAATAGGTATAATTATTTTATTTATGTTTTTACCAAAAAATAATTTATACAAAAATAAAAGTACAATTTGGTTAATTTGTATAGTAATTTTTTTACTTGTTATATCATTATCAAGTACAAAAACTAATTGGTATAAAGCCCCATTATACCCTATGCTAAGTATTTATTTTGCACTGGGCTTAAAATCTATTATAAATTATAAAACATATTCTAAAACAACTACTTATGTTGCAAAAGGGACTTTGTGTGTTGGCTTATTTGCTTTTCCTTATTCATCAATAATAGAAGATAATATAAAGGGGCCCCTTATTTGGCACGACACACAATTTGGTGATGCATTAAGATTATATAATTCGTTAAAAAATAAGCCTTTGGAGTTAGAAATGCTACTTACAGGTTATAATGCGCCTGCTATATTTTACAAAACTGTTTACGAAAAAAAATTTAATTACAAAATTACTATTGGAAGTGCCATAGAAAAAATAACAATGCTACCCGGAAAAGTATATTGATTTACACACCCTGTCATACGAGAGTATAGGGATAAAAACTTTAATGTACATGTTTATATTTGCCACGATGGCATAATAGTTGCTAAAATTTTAAGCCAAAAAAATTAAATGTATATGATAAAAATTATTACTAATACATACATCTATCTTACAAAACAACATGCCTTTATTCTTAAAAGTACATTATTAGTACTTATTGCTACTTTATATTTAAACAGGGCAGGCTACGAATTTGAAAACGAACCTTATATAGAAGGAGATGGCTTCGAGTATGTTTTAATGACAGAATCGTTTTACAATCACCTTAGTCCTGATTTACAAAAACAAGACATTCTATCATTTAAAAACAGTTTAATAAAAGAAAACAATTGGGATACTTTTTTAAAAAAAGAAATTATCA
>JANYEQ010000078.1 GCA_025363015.1 Bacteroidota bacterium | reverse complement strand
TAGTGGGAGTGGGTCCAGCTAGTGCGGTAAGACTTTACAGAAAACGAATTGTTAGTCTGCGGAAAGAGCGTCTGGAGTTGTGTATTGGCAATATAATAATTTGTTGTAAAGATGGATGGTGCGTCAAGGTTTATGAGCGTCGGCTGTTGTGTGTTTGTCCGAGCGAGGGCTTGTGTGTGAGCGTCCAAAATACCAAGATGATAAAAAATAGTCTACGAGAGCATTTGCGCCTAACTAGTGGCTAAGCGCAAATTAAATATTTACAAATATTTAAAATTACTTTTAGCCATATAACAAATATAAATTATTTACATTAAAACAAAAAGCCCTAAACAAATTAATGTTTAAGGCTTTTTTGTTGGTTGTATTTATTTAAGCCATATTGTATTTTAGCAAACACAAGTCTTGCATTTCTTTAGTCCCTCAAGTCCCTTCAGTTTTAAACTCTTTTAGTGCCTTTAGCCAATAGAATTATGTTACCACGCTATGAAAAGCTAAACACTATAAATTTGTTAAACGACTGAGGGCAAATTAAACTTCTACCAAAGTACCAACTTTAGCCCCATTAATTAAATTATTTAAATTGCCTTTTTTATTCATATCAAATACAATTATAGGCAAGTTATTTTCTTTACAAAGGGTAAAGGCAGTCATATCCATTACTTCTAGGCCTTTTTTATAAACCTCTTCAAAGGTAATGGTTTCATATTTTGTGGCGTTTTTATCTTTTTCAGGGTCGGCTGTATAAATGCCATCAACGCGCGTACCTTTTAAAATTACTTGCGCTTCAATTTCAATGGCACGTAAGGTAGCCGCTGTATCGGTTGTAAAATAAGGGTTTCCGGTACCAGCCCCAAAAATAACCACTCTTCCTTTTTCTAAATGCCTAACCGCTTTGCGGCGAATAAAAGGTTCGCAAATTTGCTCCATTTTAATAGCACTTTGCAAACGTGTATGCACACCTAAACCTTCAAGCGCACTTTGTATAGCCATACTATTAATAACAGTAGCTAGCATGCCCATATAATCGCCATGAACTCTATCCATACCACCTTTTTCGGCTTGTATGCCTCTAAAAATATTACCGCCACCAATTACAATTGCTACTTGGCAACCAGCATCGTATGTGGTTTTAATTTCGTTGGCATATTCCATAAGTCTAACTTGGTCAATACCAAAACCTTTATTGCCCATCAAAGCTTCGCCACTTAATTTTAATAAAATGCGTTTATATTTCATTGTTTATTTTTAGTTTTTGTAGATTGTTTTTTATTTTTTAACGGTGTAAAATTACTGTATTTAGCTTAAAAATGATTTTTATTTAAGTTTATTTATTTAAGGAATATAAACAATGAGTAAATAATTTTTTTTTATGTGTTATTTTTTATACATTAGTTGAATTAAACATTTACCCTAATTATTATGATAAAAAAAATACTTTTATGTTGTTGTTTTGCAAGCATGTTAACCACAATTGCACAGCCAAATTTAGATGGTTCAAAAGGTAGAACTTGTGGTACGCCAACACCATCAAATGAATGGAATACTTGGTTTAATGCCGAAGTTGCTCGTAGAAATGCAGATATAGCAAGTGGTAAAGTTGTTGCAGCTCCTTGGGTTATACCTATAATTGTTCACATAATTCATAACGGCCAACCTGTGGGTACGGCAGATAATATTAGTCAAGCTCAAGTCGTTGATCAAATTAATATTTTAAATGCTGATTATGCAGGCACAGGTTTAAACAATGGTAATGCGCCAGCAGTATTTGCACCAGTAAAAGCTAATTTTCAAATAAGTTTTTGTTTGGCTGTAAAAGACCCTACGGGTGGTATTTTACCACAACCTGGTATTGATAGAGTAGATAGAAACGCAAAAGGCTTTACAGCAGGGCCATATAGTAGTACCGCTTATATTAATTCTACTATAAAACCTGCCACAATTTGGGATCCTATTCGTTATTGCAATGTATGGGTGTTACAATTAGGAGGTGGATTATTAGGGTATGCTACATTTCCTGCTGGTACAAGCTTAGCGGGAGTTACTGGTGGTGGTTCAGCTACAGATGATGGGGTGGTTATTTTAAATACATCGTTTGGAAGCATTGGTACAGCTACTGTGCCACCTTATCATAAAGGTAGAACAATTACACACGAATTAGGCCATTGGTTGGGTTTACGCCACGTATGGGGCGATGGAACCTGCTTAACAGATTATTGTACAGATACACCACCAGCACAAAATTCTAACTTTGGCTGCCCTACATTTCCTTATAAATTAGGTACTTGCGCAGGTAATACAACAGGCGAAATGACAATGAATTTTATGGATTATACCGATGACCTTTGTATGTATATGTTTACCAACGACCAAAAAACACGTGCACAAACCGCTATGACACAGGGCACATTTAGAAGTTTGTTAGGCACACATGGTTTATGTAGTAACACTGCTACCACAGCCCCAGGCCCTGCAGTTGCTAGTTTTAGCTTACCAGTGAAGCCCTGTGTTGGTCAAGCTTTTTACCCTGCTAATACTTCTTCAGGCACCACGCCAAGCTATTCTTGGTCATCATCGCCAGCAACAGCCTCTATTGTTAGCAGTAATATAGCCTCGCCGGCTATTACATTTACTGCAGCTGGTAATTATACATTAACTCTAGTAGCAACAAATACAACAAATACATCTAGCTACTCACTGGTAATTAATAACGTGGGTAAATGTGCAGTATGTTTAGATACTATTAGAATGATTAAAAAAATAGACACACTTATTACTTATAAAGCACCTACAAGTGCATTAATATTGGGTTGCCAAGGTACAAATACTGGTTTTTTAACGGGTACTAATTGTTATAATGATAAAGAATTTGCACAATTTTATCCGGCAGGAAGCTACAGCGATACACCAAACCCACAAATTAGCGATGTAATTGTTTTATTTGATAGTTTAGGAACAAACAATACAGCAACAACCGTTGCCACCCAAATTTATTGTAAATTATACGGTGGTACTGCACCCACAGGCCCTAACTCATTTATTGCACAACGTGGTGATAGTATAGGTAAAATAACAGCCACATCACCAAAACCTAAATCGGTTACATATTGTGGTACACCAACTTATACCTTTACCACTACAAAAATTATCCCGTTTAAGTTTACATTTACTTCACCAGCAGCTATACCTAGTAGTGGCTTCTTTGCTTCAGTACAAACGCCATACGCATCTATTAATGATTCAATTAGAATATTTAGCGATACAAAAACTAATTTGGCTAACGATTCGAGTAGTTGGGTATTAACATCTGGAAATAACTGGAAAACAATGCGCTCTAATCGTGGCGCAAAGGTACAATTAGCTATTATGCCAATTGTTAGTTGTCGCCCAATTGTTGGTATTAAAGAAAATGTAAATGAATTTACTGGTAACGTAAACATTATGCCTAACCCCAACAATGGTTTGTTTAATTTAGTATTTACTTTACCAAACGAACAAAAAATAAATGTTAGAATTTATAATGCTGTAGGACAAGAAATAGCTAATAACTCGCTTGAAAACGTTACAAGTAATGTAATAAGCATTAATATTAGTGATAAGCCCGAAGGTATTTATTTTGTATGTATTACTAACGGAACTCAAAAAACAGTTAAAAAAGTAATTGTAAGTCGTTAATAATTTATTTTAGTCAATTTTAAAAAGCATTTATCTATTGAAGATAAATGCTTTTTTTTATGAATACATTTAGTATTAAAACACTAAATTTAAGTTTTAATAAAAAATTAAATATTAATAAAAAATTAAATATTCTTTTATTATTTTTAGAATTGTTTTTTGTAAAAGCGTATTCGCAAGATTCTATTCCAAAAACAACCTTTGAGCCTTCGTTTAATTTATATGTTGGTTATCTTCCTAAAACCTATCCTATTGCGCCATTAAGTAATTACTCAGCTTTAGCATCATTAGGTATTATGTGGCAGTTTAACGGTAAAGATAAATGGCATCAATTATACCGTTATCCTAAAGCAGGTTTTGAGTTATTTTTTAGTGATTTTGGAAACCCTTCAGAACTAGGTTATAATTTGGGTTTTGTGCCCACTTTGCAAATTAATAATAAAAAACCAAACATAAAATGGATAGCTAAATATGGTTTTGGAATTTCGTATTTTAATAAACCTTATAACCCCATTACTAATACTAAAAATTACTATATAGGTACAAATGTTACTTATATGGTTACTTTAAGTTTTTTACGCCAAATTAAAGTAAATAAAAATTTAGTATTTACTTATGGCTTATCGGCTATACACTGTTCTAACGGACATACACAATTGCCTAACGTAGGTTTGAATTTATTTACGGCTCAAGCAGGTATCCGTTTTACCAAACCACAAACTACATTTACACACGAGTTAATGGTGCAACAAAAAAACAAATTATCGTATGCGTTTAAAATGGGAATAGGTATGCACGAGTTTGGCACTACCGAAAAAGCAGTAGGCGGACCTAAATACCCTAGTTATCATTTATCATTATGGGTAAACAAACCATTTAAAAATATACATACTTTGCAAGCAGGTTTTACCTTAGCTTATTATAGTAGCTTTTACGATTACATAACATTGCAACAGGTTTATACTAATAATCAAAAATTAAAAGCCTGTACAGGCGTTGCATTTGTTGGGCACGAATTTGTAATTGGTAAATTTAGTTTGTGTACTCAATTAGGTATTTATTTTTATAATCCCTTTTTTGTTGAACAAAAAAAAATAGAAGGGACATGGCATGCTACTTCACAAAAATTAGAAGCTATTAACACCAATAGATTAGGACTAATGTATTATCCCTTTAAAAAACAAAATACATTAAACAACTTAAAAAATCAATTACATTTTGGGGCTTTTATAAAAGCCAATTTAGCACAAGCCGATTTGTTTGAATACAGTGTGGGTTATGTGTTTTAATATAGTAGTATGAAACGCTAACAAAATTAAAGCCATAAAAAAAGCTGTCTTAATAATTAAGACAGCTTTTTTGCTTGACAATTACGTTAGTAATTATTTTCCTTTGTTAACTGAAGTAGCTAAATCAGAACCAGCTTTAAACTTTACTACTTTTTTAGCAGCAATTTTAATTTCTTTACCAGTTTGAGGGTTACGGCCTAAACGAGCAGCACGCTTTGCTACTGAGAAAGAACCAAAACCTACTAAACCAATACGATCACCTTTTTTTAAAGCTTTGTGAATAGCTTCGATTGTTGAATCTAAAGCACGACCAGCGTCAGCTTTAGTTAACTTTGAACCAGATGCAATAGCATCAATTAATTCTGCTTTGTTCATTTGTTTTTTGTTTTAAGGGTTAAACATTAATTTATTGTGTAACAAATGTAGAGCATAATCCTTATTTGTCAAGTGTTTTAACTTAAAAAGTACTGTTTTTGTTGAAAAATAGGCGTTTTGTTAATAACTATGCCCTGTAAACGCCTAAAAACAAGGTGTTTTTTGTTAGTAACCTTACTTTTTGTTAATATTAGGGCTTTAACAAGCTTGTAAAGGCTATAAGGTATGATATCATTTAAATGTTGCCCCTTCGTTTATTTTAAAACCTCTTAAAAATTCTTCAATACTCATTTGTTTTTTACCTTGTAATTGCAAGCTGCAAACCGTTAGTATGCCATTTTTACAATATACTTTTAAAAATGTTTTATTATCGCAAATTAGCAAACCATTAGTTTGAGTATGTTTAATTTCTTCAAATGTTGCACTAAATATTTTTATTAATTGTACCGTCTCGGCGTTATTATTAAGCTCTGTATAAGCAGTAGGGTAGGGGCTTAAGCCACGTATTAAGTTGTAAATAGATGTTACATCGTTTTGCCAATTTATTTTACAGGTTTCTTTAAATAATTTTGGGGCGTGACTTGCCTCTACATCTTGTTGCGCAATAAAGTTTAATGGGCTGTTTGTTTTAAAGCTATGTTCAATTTGCTGTACTGTATTTAAAATTAAGTTACTTCCTACTCTCATCAACTCATCGTGCAACTGACCTGCGGTAGTAGTAAAATTTATTTTTACTTTTTGTTGTAATAATATATTACCTGTATCTATTTCTTGTTTTAATTTAAAAGTGGTTACACCACTTTCTGTATCGCCATTTATAACGGCCCAATTAATAGGTGCTGCACCTCTATATTTTGGTAGTAAGGATGCGTGTAAATTGTAAGTGCCTAATGTTGGCATATTCCAAACAACTTCGGGTAACATTCTAAAAGCCACTACAATTTGTAAATCGGCATTTAAGTATTTTAATTCATTTATAAAACGCTCATCTTTTAATTTTTCTGGTTGTAATAGTTTTAAATTATGCTCTAATACATATTTTTTTATAGCACTTTGGTTTAATTGTTGCCCACGCCCAGCTGGTTTATCTGGCACGGTAACCACGCCAACAATGTTGTAATTATGTTTAATTAATATATCTAAACATGGTACTGCAAACTCGGGCGTACCCATAAATACTATTTTCATTACTTATTATTAATTGATGATTGGAGTAATTTATAATTTTTCATTTAAAATTTAGCATTTCTTAAACACTAAACCAATATACAAATTTTAAAACAATGGCTCTATTTTTAACACTAAAGTCGTTATTGTAATAATTATCGCTATATACAATAAACAAATCGCTCATTGGTTTAAATCGCCATTGTAAACGTCCGTTAAAATTAATGTTTTTTGCTTGACTATTGTATTGCCAAAATGTAGTTAAAAATAAACTTTTACTAAATGTAAAATCAATGCGTGGGCTTATTAAATTTAGTTCTACTTCTTTTTCTATATAAGGTAAATAAATTCTATCGTGCGTAAAACTCATTGTAAAAATGGCATAGGGCTGCAATCTATAAGCAATATCTAGTGCAGCGCTTAATTTATTACCTACAAAATAACTGCCATAATTTACAGTTGTTGTTGCAAATAAAGTTTTACGTTGATTGGTTTTATATTGAATATTAATGTTTTGATAAAAATAATTACCTGCGTCTAAAAAATCACTTCTCCCACTAAAGCTAACATCTGTAGGGAATAATAAACGCGTGTAATAATAATTGTAATCAAAATACAAACCTGCACTGCTTGTAAAGTTTACATCATAACCTGCTTGAAAAAAAATATCGGTGCTTTCAAATTTTTGGTTTCGGTAATGATCTAAATAAAACGTAGGACCTGTTTTATTAATGATTGATTTTTTGGGATAAAAATAAAAATTAGCGTGTGGTTCAAATCGCCAATAACTAAAACGCTTTGTAACGCCATTATTATCAGTTTGAAAAATACGAGGTGTAAAGCCAGTTTCGGCGTTATAATTTTTATCAACGTACTCGTGGTTCCACTCTAAGTTTACATGCTGGGTGGCGTAGTTTATCCAACTGGCATGTGCAAAAGCATTTTGGTTATTTGTATTTGAAAGTGAGTGATGAAAAAATAATTTCCCATTCCATTTATTATCAGCACTTGATAAATTATAATCTAAACCTGCCACTCTATTAAAATTAGTTATAGAAAGCCCTGTAGTATCAATTTGCTGTCGGTTTACAAAAATAGCAGCAATGTTTGAGCGTTTAAAAACATTTCGCTGTACAGCGGCTACAAAATGATTTTGCGAATAAACAGGTATATTATTAATATTTGCTTTTGCTGTTTGCATATCCATTATGCCAATACGCCAGTATTTACTGGGCTTACCACTTAAGCGTGCACCTGCAATAATTGGAATAACATAATTTGTGCCATTTGAATTATATAAACCAATTCGACGAGAGAAAAAGGGGCGGATTTGTCGGAACCCAAAGCGTTCAAATAAATCGCTATTCTCAATAAAAAACTGGCGCTGTTCTGGAAAAAACAAACTAAAGCGAGTAAGGTTAGTAAGCTGCCTATCTACTTCTACTTGGCTAAAATCGGGGTTTATAGTAACATCTAAATTAAGCGACGAGCCTAATACAATTTTAGCATCAGCACCTGCATTGGGAGTGTAAATTGGTTTTCCACTGTTTTGATAATCTTCTGTATATCGGCCAATACCGTATGGAATTATGGAAACATTACCTCCTGTTTTTTTTGGAGCTTCTTCAAAGTTTAAAATACCCGCAAAAGATAAGGTTGCAATATTGAATTGGCGAGGTACTTTTACCCACGTACTATTTTCGTTTTGTTTTAAATCGTTACGCGCAAAATTAATGCGCCATTGTTTTAAATTATTTTTAAAGCGTAATGTTTTAAAAGGTATTGCCATTTCTACAATCCATTTATTTTTATAACGCTTTACTTCGCTAAACCATTTATTATCCCAATTGGTTGTTACGCCCCCGTTTCCACCGTTTGCAATTAAACCTTCGCGTTGCACACCATAGGGGTTTACACCAAAGCTAAAGCCATTTTGTAAGTCGCTGAAAGGATCGATAGAAACTACAAATGCATCACTTACTGGATATGAGAAATCGCGCTTTAAAGTTTGTACAATGTATTTGCCGGGTATAGAATCATAACAAATGGCGGCTATGTATAAGTATAGGTCGTTATAAGCTACCATTACTTCGGTTTTTGTTTTAGCTAAAGATGAATCGAACGGAAAGTTTTGCCAAAAATTGCCAGTAATTTCTGCCGTTTGCCAAGTGCTATCGCTTAACTCTCCATCTATTTTTATTTTTTCAAATGTTTTTTTTGCAGCAATTGACTTTGAATTTTGTTGCGCATTAAATGTTATAGCAAGTAAAAGAAATAGTATGGAAATAAAATACTTCATTAAATGTGTGAATTTAATAAAAAACAATAACTACTTAAAAAATGAATTGAGAATAGCGTTAAATCTTAGATAACCTTGCAAATTTTAGCAATAAATTTTTAGTGCCATTGCCTTCAAAATTTATGGTGGCTTTTGTTTCGGGCCACTTACCTTCTAAAATAGTAATTTGTCCACGTCCAAATTTTTCGTGCATTACAAAATCGTTTAATTGTAAACTTTGATTTAAACTAACATCTACCGGACTGGCAGAGGGAGAGTTTAAGCGCGATGTTAAACTCACTAATTTTTTTGCAGGTGTAAAATTAATACCTGGATTTGTTTTTTTAGCCCCACCAAAATTTATAGATGTTGTGTTAAAGCTCGTTTCTTTTTCAGAAATATCGCTATAATCGTTTCTAAATTTATCAAATAAATTATCGTTAAATGTTGGTGTTTCGGCTACTTGTGGATACTCTAAAAAGGTAGAATCAATTTCTTCAATAAACCTACTTGGCTCGCAATAGGTAACGTTACCAAAGCGATAGCGCATGGTAGCAAAGCATAAAAAAGCTTGTTTTTCAGCACGTGTAACGGCTACGTAAAATAAACGGCGTTCTTCCTCCAAATCGGCTCGGCTAGTAATTGACAATTGAGAGGGAAATAAATTTTCTTCTAAACCTACTACATAAACATAAGGAAACTCCAAACCCTTGGAGGCGTGAACGGTCATCATACTTACTTTATCGGCATTGCGCTCATCATCACTTTCTTTATCCACATCGGTTAGCAAGGTAATTTCTTGCATAAACTCATCTAAGGTTTTTAAATCGTTATTGCTTTGCTCGGCAAATAATTGGCTTTCGTCTTTTACTAAACTTTGTTTTATAATGTCGTTTACTTCTTCTTCTTGCGGAGTGCGTTTTTGCTCTACAAAATCTTTTATGCCATTTAAAAGTTCTTGTATGTTTTCGTAACGGCTAACGCCTTCGGGGGTTTTATCGCTATACAACTCTTTTACAATGCCTGTATTTACAGCAATATGGTTGGCTAATTCGTAAGCATCTTTATACTTTACGGTTAAACTATACGATTTTATTTGCATTACAAAATCGTTTATTTTATTGGTTGTGCCAGCATTTATACCAAGATTAAAATCTTTTAAATTAGTAAGTACCGTAAAAATACTAATGTCGTGCTCGGCAGCAGAAACGGTTAACTTATCTAAAGTTGTTTGCCCAATGCCACGCGCAGGGTAATTAATAATGCGTTTTAAACTTTCGTCGTCGCTATTATTAATGGTTAACCTAAAATAACTTAGTAGGTCTTTAATTTCTTTACGTTGATAAAAACTTACACCGCCATATATTTTGTAAGGAATATTTAAACGGCGAAAGGCTTCTTCAAAAGCACGTGATTGAGAATTGGTGCGGTATAAAATAGCAAAATGGCTATTCATAGCCTGTTGCTGCATTCTAATTTCAAAAATACTATCTACTACTTTTTTACCTTCTTCGTTATCGGTACTGGCTTTTATTACTTTTAATTTTTGTCCTTCTTCATTATCAGTAAAAACAATTTTTTTAAATTGGTCTTTGTTGTTGGCAATAATTTGATTGGCCGCACCAACAATATTTTTAGTGCTTCGGTAATTTTGTTCTAATTTAAAGGTTTGTAAATCGGGGTAATCTTTTTCAAAATTTAAAATGTTTTGAATGTTGGCACCTCTAAAACCATAAATACTTTGGGCATCATCGCCTACTACACAAATGTTTTGAAAACGTGCTGCTAATTGTTTAATAATAACGTATTGCGAAAAATTTGTATCCTGGTACTCATCTACCAAAATGTATCTAAATTTATTTTGATATTTTAAAAGTACATCTGGAAAATCGCGTAGCAAAATATTTGTTTGATATAGTAAATCATCAAAATCCATTGCACCTGCTTTAAAGTTACGTTTTTGATACGCTTCGTAAACCTTTCCTAGCATTGGTTTCCGACTACTAAAATCTTCTTGTTGGGTGATGGGATTATTTAAATATTGTGTAGCAGATATTAATTTGTTTTTAGCATCGCTTATGCGATTTAAAACCATTGAGGGTTTGTAGGTTTTATCATCTAAATTAAATTGCTTTAAAATTTCTTTAATAACGCTTTTACTATCGTCGGTATCGTAAATGGTAAAGTTGTTGGGATAGCCAATTTTATTAGCTTCAATTCTAAGTATTTTTGCGAAAATACTGTGAAAGGTTCCCATCCATATATTTTTTGCTTCGGTTGGCCCAACAATTTTAGCAATACGGTCTTTCATTTCGCGGGCTGCTTTGTTAGTAAACGTTAGGGATAAAATATTAAAAGCATCTACACCTTTTTCCATAATGTGTGCTATGCGATAGGTTAATACCCTTGTTTTACCTGAACCGGCACCAGCAATTATCATTACAGGGCCTTCGGTAGTTTTTGCGGCGGCGCGTTGTACGGGGTTTAGTTCGTTAAGGAAGTGCGACATTAAAATGCTTTTATTTATTTTAATTTATTTTTTTAAACTTTAAATTAGTGAATGTGATGTACTCCGATTTCGCTAAGGATGACATACTACTACTACGTTAATAGCAATAAGGGTTTTGTCATCTTGAGGGAGTCGAAAGATGAATTCGATATTTATTTTATTTTCCTAACAAGTTTCAACTCTTCTCCATTATCTTATTATTACTCACTTCTACTGCGCTCAGCGTGACTTTTACCCCACACAGTGTAACCGTTTATTTTAATGCTTCTATTAATTTTTCGGCTAACTCAACACCAATTCGTTCTTGGGCTTGGTTAGTAGCAGCGCCAATATGTGGTGTTAAGCTAATTTTTGGATGATTTAAAATAGATACTGATGGACGAGGTTCGTTATCAAACACATCTAAACAGGCGTGTGAAATTTTACCGCTATTTAAGGCTTCTAGTAAATCATCTTCGTTTATTACGCCACCACGAGCGGTGTTTATTAGAATAACACCGTTTTTCATAGCGCCAATTTCGTGACGAGAGATAAGTTTACCTCCTGGTACATGAAAGGTAATAAAATCGGCAGTTTGAATCACTTTATCAAAGCCGATGGTTGTTATAGGAACGGGTATTTTTTTATCTAATATATCTACTTCAATTACGGTTTGCGTTACAAAGGGATCAAACGCCACGACATTCATACCCAAGCCTAATGCTAGTTTTGCAACATTTTGCCCTATGCGACCAAAGCCAACAATGCCCATTGTTTTGCCACGTAACTCGTTGCCTTTTGCGTATTTTGATTTTAAATCGTTAAATTTTTCGTTACCATTAATAGGCATTTGGCGGTTGCTATCGTATAAAAAACGTACCGCATTAAATAAGTGAGCAAATACTAATTCAGCTACGGAATTAGAGGATGCAGCAGGAGTATTAATAACTTGAATGCCTTTTTGGCGAGCATATTCTACATCAATATTATCCATACCCACGCCACCGCGGGCAATAACTTTGAGGTTAGGGCAGGCATCAATTATCTCTTTACGAACGTTTGTGGCGCTTCGTACTGTAAGTGCAACATAGCCCTTGGCATTAATTTCAGAAATTAGGTTTTGTTGATCTACCTTATCTGTAACAACTGTAAAGCCTGCGGTTTGTAATAATTGTTTTCCAATTTCATCAATGCCATCGTTGGCTAATATTAGTTTACTCATTTAATTATTTAATAAAGGGTAGTGGTTTATTTAACTCTAACACCGTTTTGGTATGCTACTACAAAGCCTATAAAGCCTTTGGTAATAAGTTCTTCGCGTTTTTTTAAGGCTTCGTCTTTAGTGGAGTAATTGCCATATAAGGCTTTATACATACCAGCTTCGTTGCTAATAACAACTTTGCCACCTATAGCAGCAAATTTACTAGTGCCTGGGTTAGCACCAAAGGAACCTAATTGAACTTTATATACTAAACCGTTTGTAGAGGTTGTATTGCTTTGGGTTTTAGTTTCGGTTTTTGTAGTAATAGGTTCTGTTTTAGTAATTACAGGTTCTGTTTTAGGCTCTGTTTTAGTAACAACTGGTTCTGTTTTAGGTTCAGTGGTTGTTGTAGCCGGCTCGGTTTTAGTTTCGGTTTTTGTAACGGCAGGTTCAGTTTGTGTGACAGCAGGTAAATTGCTTGCTGTAGTAGAGCCATTACCATCAAAGGTAACGTTTATGGCATCGGCTTCTACTTCTTTTTTTGTACCGTTATCTAAAAAATAAAATTTATGAGTAAAAACAGCTGGGCCGGTTGCAGTACCTGTATTTAATTTCATAGAAACTATAAACTCGGGCTCGGAAGGGATGCTTACCCATACAATTTTAGCACGATTACTTTCAAATGTAAAGTTACCTGTTTTGGAGTCGCCCTCAGTAACAGTAACGCCATTAGGTACATCTATTTGATATTTTGCAAAGTTAGCAATGCTGCCTTTATTTATTTTAATTTGAATCTCAATATTAGCATTGGGTGCAATGCTTTTTGGCATATTGGTGCTTATTGTAACTTGTGCATTAAGACACAGGCTAAGGCTTATTAGTATAACAATGGAATAGATTTTTTGCATAGTAGATTTTATATTATACAAATATATTAAAAATAAAATATTACAAGGGAGTTTTTATCCTTTTAGTGCTATGAGGTTATAGAGTCTGTAATTAAATTAGTATAAATTACGCAAGGTTGGTTTGTGGTATAAATATGCTGTGGGGTAATGTTTTTGGTAGTTATATGATTATTAAAATTAATATTAATTGAAGTATAGCAATGTTGTACCATGGCCGAGCAAAAAAACGAATTGTTTTGCGCTAATATATTGTCATTGCTACTGGCTTTGGTATTAAACATGGTGTATAATACACCAAAAATTTCGCGAATACTGTATTGAGCTTTTGCGGCTACTAAGTTTAAGCCCTGTGCTATTACTTTTTTTTGTGAGGCTTGGTTTAGGTTAAAATCTAAAATAGCAATATGAGGAAACAGGATTTTATCAAAATATTTTTCGGCTCGGTTTTCTTGCACTCCTAATTTCGTTTGTTTTTTATGAAATTCTAAATCAGACTCAATTAACCAAATATGCCCATCTTGCCTTAAACCACTAAATATGAAGGCATGCGACCATAAACTTTGTTTGCCATTGGTAGTAATTTTTTTTTGTGCTTTTTTTATTGATTCGTCAATAAAATGTGTACCACCCACTAAGGCTATGCATCCGGGTTTTGCATACTGCTCAATAAATAATTGGTTGCTAAGGTTTGGTATGTTAATTATTTTATTCAAAATTATTTACTTAATAGTCCACTAGCTTCGGCACCAAATAATTTTTTGCCATCGCGGTACACGCTAATAAACGCATCAGTAATACCAAGGCGAATGGCTTCTTCTTTTAAATCTTTAGCAAATTTTGCTTCGCTGTAGTTACCTATGTTATAAATAAATAAAGCATTAATTTGTTTGTTTTCGACAGGCCAATTTTTTATAGCTAAAAATTTTGCAGCAACATCGTTTGGAACTTGTTTGCTATAAGCCCCAATTTGAACTTTAAAACTAATGCCTTCTTCAGTAGGTTTTACACCATTTTCGGGTGTGGCAGTAGGGTAATTAGTTACATTATTTTTAAAAGGTTGAACGTTAGTGGTTGTGGTATTATTAGTATTAGTCGCTTCGACTCCGCTCAGTGTGACATTATCTACTTTAGGTATTGCATCGGTAAAAATAATTGGGTTTTCTGTTTCCATTTTAATGGTAGTATCTGTTTGTTGGCGGTTTTTGGCATCGTTAAAATCTATTCGTTTTCCATTTAAATAGGCACTTACAAAGGCATCTTTAATTCCTAAATTTACAACTTGGCGTTTATCTGTAATTATTTTATCGCTAGTATTGTAAATACCTGCCGTGTATCTGAATAAGCCATTGGCAAGGCGTTCGGTATAAATTGGTTTTAGGTTTTGTAATTGTTGTTTAGTAACTTGTTTACTATACACACCAATTTGAACAGTAAATAACATATTTTTTAATTGCTCTAATTCTTTAGTAACAGTTACGGCATCTTGAGTAGTTGTATTTGGCACTTGCGTTACTGTATTTGCTCGTGGTACGTTTGAGTTAGCCGTAATACCAGCAGTTTGTGAGGCATTTGTATTAATTGTTTTGCCTTCTTTTTCTAAAATAGCTAAGGCTTCGTTTAACGGTATACGTTTGCCATTGTAATACACTACCACAAATGCGTCGTTATAACCTAAGTTTCGCAAATCGTTTTTTACGGCTGTGGCATTTTCTAATTTATTAAAATTACCAGCAGTATAGCGAATATAGCCATTACCAACGGTTTCGCCATTAAGAGGGCTTAAGCCTTTAAAGGCATCGTTTTGTAACTGCGATTTAAAGGCACCTATTTGTACTCTAAACACAAGTCCATCGGGTATTTTAGAGTCTAATGGAATTGGGCGATTGGCATTGTAAGCATTGCCAGCAGTAACTTCTAAGCCTTCAATTTTTACTATGCCTTTGCCGTTGTTGTTTGTTTGAGTAGCGTTATTATTCGCTGTTTGATTATTACGAGGGTTGGTATTAGTATTATTTGTTTGAGTGGTATTATTATTTGTTGTTTGATTATTGAGAGGGTTATTGGTAGTGTTGTTTGTTTGAGTGGCGTTATTATTTGTTGTTTGGTTGTTGCGAGGATTATTAGTGTTGTTTGCTGTTTGATTATTGCGAGGGTTAGTATTATTAGTTGCTATTGCTTTAGTTTTGGTTATAGTATTTAATTGTTCTACTGCAGCATTACCTGTTTTTGAAGCTAATGTTAATAGTTTTATTTTTTCGTTAGGGTTAGTTTCTTGCGAAGCTTTAATTAATAAGCGTTTTGATTCGGCATTTAAATCATCGGCATTTTGTTTAACGGCTGTTTGTTTTGGATTTAAAGTATTGGGTACATTTGTTTTGTTTGTTTCATACTCTAAACTAAAACCATTGGTTAGGTTAGTAAGCTCGTCGTTTTGTTTTTCTTTTAATTGTTTTTGTTTTTGAGTAATTTCTTCAGGAGTTAAATTAGTGTTGGTAGAAGATTGTGTTTTTACAACATAATCAGGATACGTTTTTTTAAGTTCGTTTAAAATGGTATTTTGTTTTTGTAATAATTCGGCTTCTTTTTCTTCGGCATTGCCCAAGCCACCAATTTTTGCCGATGTATTACGTTGTGCATTGGCTTCAGTTCTAAGCTCAGTAGCATCTTTTTTTAAGGCCGTTAGTTCGGCATTTTTTTGTTCTAATTCGGTGGCTAAGGTTGGGTTATCGGTTTTTAGTTTGGTTAATAATTCAGTAATGGCACTGTTATTACTTGTATAATTTATATCATTACTTTGTTGCGTGTAATTGGTGGCTTCCAACTTTTTATTGTTCGATTCGGTATCGTATTGTTTTGCTTTGGTTAATAAATCATCTTTTTCGGGACCAGTTTTAGTATTTGCCTCAGATTTGGCATCAAAGGCTTTTACACTTAATTCTTCGGCCTGTTGAGATAGGTCGTCGGCTTTAGTTTTAAGTTGAGAAGGGTTGTTGGTATTTGTTGTTTGCGAACTATTATTTTGTAATTGTTTACTTTCCTCTTCAATTTTTTTTAGGTTGTTTAATGAAGTGGTAATGTATGTATTTGCTTGTTTGTTTTTTATAAGGTTTGAGTTTGTAATATTTTTATTTTGGAAATAATTTAAAGTTTGCTCGGCAGTGGTATCTGTTTTAGCGAGTGTATTTACATCAATGGTAGTTGTGTTTGCAGAGTTATTAGTTGTTTGGGTGTTATTATTAGTTATTTGAGTATTGGTATTAGATGTTTGATTATTAGAATTAACAGTTTGTGTATTGTTATTTGTTGTTTGAGTATTGTTGTTTGCCGATTGATTAGTATTATTTGAGTTTTTAGCAATTTGAGTATCTACCTTTTTATTTAATTTATTTAATTGATTAATGGTTTCTATTTGCTTTTTTGTAGCATTTATTAGGTTGTTTAGTTTATCGTTTTTATTTTGGTCGTTATCTGAATTTTGTTTTAATGTTTCTGCCGATGCCATTTTGCTGTTAGCGGCAATGTATTCGCTTTTTAAAGTAGGTGTTGTATTAAGTATCGTTTCGTTAGTTTTTAGGCTTGTGTTTGCTTGTTCTAATTCTATTGTATTAGCCTCGTATAATTTTTGGTAGGCGGTTAATTTTGTATCTACTAAAGTTTCAATTGTTTTGTTTACATCGTTTAATTTTTGTGTAAGAGCATCTTGGTTATTAGTTGGCAAAGTATTTGTGGCGTTATTTGTATTTGAAACCGATGTGATGGCTGTTTTTAAATTGGCATTTTGGTTTGATTTAAGCAATAAATTAACGGCTTGTTTTTGTTTGTTTAATGCCTCGGCTTCTTTTTCTTCGGCATTACTTAAACCACCTAATTTAGCGCCAATATTGGGTTGCGAAAGGGCTTCTTCGCGAATAGTTTTTGATTGATTGTAGGCAATTACAGCTTCATCATTTAATTTTTTAGCTTCGGTATTATCAGCTTCGTTTGATTTATTTTCGGAAATTAAGATTTGAATATTTTCTTTATTGGTATCAAAGCTTACTTTGTTATCGTTTTTAGTTACTTCGGCGGCTTGTAAATTTTTTTGATTTGCTTGTATTTGTAAGTCCTTATATTCGGCTACTAATTTATCTTTCTCAGGTCCTGTTTTTGTTTTAGAAAGGTCTAACGCTTCTATTGATTTTGATGATAAGTCTTCAGCTTCTTTAAGTAATTGTTTTGGTGTTTGGTTACTTGTACTTGTTTTACCATTTGCTTTTACTAATTCATCTTTAGCTAAGGCAATGTTTTCTTTTAATTTTTTTTGTTCAACTGCGGCATCGTTTATTTTACTATCGGCTTCAACTTTTAGTTGTTGTGCTTTTGTATTTTGGTATGCATTAAAATCAAAATTTTGATTATCATTATTATTTAACGAATTATTTAATTTATCTAATTGCGAAATAGCTTCGGTATTATTTGTAGTACTAACGGGGTTAAACACTGGGTTTGATTGTGTAGTATTTGTTTGTGAGTTACTAGCGATTACATTATTATTAATACTAATGGCTAATTTATTATTAGCGATAATTTGTGCTTGGTTTTGTTTTTTTAAATCTTCTAAATTTTTTATTTGGTTGTTAATTTGTTCTTTATCGTTGGCTGTTTTGGCTTTTGTAAGGTTGGTTTTATCTTTTGCAATGGCAACATCTATTTCTTTATTAAAGTTTTTTAATTCGGTAATGCTTTGGTTTACGTTGTCTTTATTTGTTTTTTCGGTTATTACAATTTTATCTTGGTATTTTTCTTGTAAGGTTTGGGCTGTTATTACGTTTTTATTGGTATTAGTAACACTGGTATTAGTTGTAATTGAAGTAGTATTGGTATTAATGGCATTATTACTGGTAATTGCAGTATTTGTAGTTGTAGTAGCAATTTTTTCGGTTTTAATTTTGTTGGCCAAACTTAATTCTTCATTTAGGGCAGCCAATTCATTTTTAAAAGTTTTTAAGTTAGTATCATTATTGGTAATTTGTTTTTCTTTATCAATTTGTTCGGTTTTTAATTCGTTTAATTTTTCTTCAATGGCAGGTTTGTTTTTGTTTTTTGCTTTAGCAAGTTCTTCTTCGTTGCTGGTAATTTCAGATTTAATTTCTTGTAAATTTTGTTTTACTAATGTATTTGTACTTTCAAGGTTAGCAATTTGTTTTTCTTTTTCGTCAATATCCGTTTTTAATGAATTATAAACATCATCTGATTTTATTTTTTGGCTAGATGCTTGGTTAATTTGTTTTTGTAAATCATCTAACTTGGTGAGTGAGTGGTTATTGTTATTTTTATTAGTAGCTATTTTTTCTAATTCTTCGGCATACTGTTTATTTAAATCAGCTTCGTTTATTTTTATTTTTGCGTCTTCGTCTAATGTTTTGGCATAAGTAATTATTTTTTCGGCCACTGCTTTTTCAATTTCGCCCTCTTGTTTTATGGTAATGGCTTTCTCTACTGCTAATTTTTTTTCTTCTTGGTTTGTTATCGTTTGTGCATTTTTAAATGCTTCATCTCCTTCGTTTATTTTTTTATCGGCTTCTATTTTTTTTGCGTTACCAAGTTCAAACGCATCATTAGCATCTTGATTTAGTTGAATAGCTTCCTTTTTACTTTCTTCAGCATCTTGTTTAGCAATTTGACTTAGTTGTTTATTGCTAACATTTGTTTGCGTATTTGTATTAATAGCATTTGTGTTAGTTGTTGCTGTAACGGTATTTGCATCGGTTACGGTTGTGTTTTGGCTATCGGTATTACCGGTGCCAGTATTGGTTTGTGTGTTTGTAACATCAACATTGTTAAGGGTGGGTGTTAGTTTGTTTTTACCTTCGTTAACATCTAACTTAGCTTTATCTTCAATTATTTTTAAGTATTGTACATAACTATCATCGGTGGTGGTTTCATCAAAATAATTAATAATTTTTAAAATGCCTTTATCGTAACTAATGGTTTGTTTAAAGGGCTTGCTGGTGCTTACTAAGGGTAAATTTACACCTTGCGATTGTGTTTCTAATCCTGGGGTTTCAACGGTGTATAACAATTTTGCACCGTTGGGTAAATCCATTAAGTAATCGCCATTATCTTGTGCATTATAAGTGCCAATAACCTGGCCAGTGCCAATGTTTTTAACGGTTATTTTAGATTTTAAACTTTGTTCGGCACTTTCCTTTACTACTGTACCTTTTAGAGCCATTACATCAATCGGTTTACGTTCTACATTAACTTTTAAAACATCTATTTTGCCAGGAGGAGATTGCCTACCTGTACTAAAATAAGCAATTTTGTCTAAGGAATCGGTTACAAATAAAAAATCATCATCGGGCGAATTTATAGGAAATTCCATGTTTTGAGGTAAGCTCCACGAATCGTTTTCTTTTACGTAAGTTGATTTAAAAATATCATAACCTCCCATGCTATTGTGACCTTTGCTGGCAAAGTAAAGCACGTTGCCATTTGGATGTAAAAAGGGATAATCTTCGTCAAACTCGGTATTAATGCCTTTTACTTTTTCGGGTTTACTGTACTCACCGTTTGGTAATTTTACTTTAAAATAAATATCGCGACCATTATCCGCATTTTCTCCATAACTACTAAAGTAAACGCGCTCGCCTGATTGTGGAACAAATACAACAGATTTATCTTTTTTTCGTTTATCAGAACCTGTTTTAAATTCTTCTGGTTTTACCAAAAGTTTACCACCAATGCTTTTAAGATCATAACTACGAAAATAATCGGCTTCGTTTAATTGTTTTTTTGTGAGTACTACTAAATCGCTAAGGTTACTTAACAAACGTTTGCCATAGCCACAAGCAGCAATTTCTCTATCAACTTGTAATTTTTTTTGTTTACTTGATGTGCCAACCTTTTTATATTCGAGATAAAATTTAATAGCTTCATCAAATTGATAGTTAATATGATAGGCTTTACCCAAGTAAAATTTAGTTTCTTTTGGCGCTTCATCGGGCTTGGTATTTGCAAATTTTAAGTAAGGAAGACATTTTTTTTTGTCAGCTTCACTGTAAATCATACATACGCCAAGCTTATAATTTAAATCTGGGTCTTTAGGGAAATTAGCTACTAATTGTGAGAATAGTTTGTAGGCTTGTGTAAATTCATCTTCTTCAAATAATTTATTGGCTTGTTTTTTTGTTTCGTCAATGCTAGCTGTTTGGGCAGAAATTAAGCCACAGAATAACGTCAATAACAATACAATTGTTAATTTAACAACTTTTGGTTTGAGTAACAGGCCACCAATAAAGGTTAAGCACCTTAAAATCATCATAAAATACGTTTTAAAGATACTAATATTTATACTTATGATGAAATTTAAGTGCAAAATCCATAAAAATAGTTTTTGGCGTTTTGTATATTTTAAGGAAGTAATAAATAAAAAAATTAAAACATTTGACGAATTATTTTTTGTGTTGAACCACTATTTTGTTGAAAGTAATGAATTAAATTTTCTTCAACTAGGGTAATTTGTTTTGGATTGTTTATAAAACTAGTCAGTTCGTTTTTTAGTTCGGTAACTGAAGCAACACTTTTAGCAGTATTTAGGTTTACCAAATCTATTACTTCGTTGTATTTATTAGAATGTTGCCCATAAAACAAAACTGGTTTTAAATATACGGCTGGTTCTAAAGTATTGTGTAAACCGCTGTTAAAGCCACCACCAATGTATGTTACAGTAGCATAATGATAAATTTTATTTAGTAAACCAATGGCATCAACAATTAATATATTGGAGTTACTATTGTTTATTTTTTGTGAATACAATGAAAATAATAAATTGTTTTTAATTAATAATTCGGTTAAACGTTGTATGTTTTTTTCATCTACTTCGTGTGGAACGAGTATTAATTTCAAATTGGGATTATTTAATTGTTGATAAGCATCAATAATTAATGCATCATCACCTGGCCAAGTGCTTCCCGCAATAAAAACGAAATTTGTACCACAAAAATTTTTAAAATAGGGTAGAGGCGTAAATTTTTGTTTTAGTTCAATTACCCTATCAAAACGGGTATCGCCGCACACCTGGTAATTTAAAACATTTATAGTTTTAAGTAAGTTTGCCGAATTTATATCTTGTATAAAAAGTGTTTTAAAAGTGCTTAACGATTTTTTAAAAATGCCACCATACCATTTAAAAAAGGGATGGTGTGGCTTAAATACTGCCGATACTAAATAAGTGGGTATGTTTTTACTTTTTAAAGTATTTAAAAAGTTTAACCAAAATTCGTACTTAATAAAAATAGCTTTTTGTGGATTTACAATATTTAAAAAATGTTGGGCATTACGTTTTGTATCTAAGGGCAAATAACAAATAACATCGGCGCCTTGCCAATTTTTAAAAGCTTGGTAGCCACTTGGCGAAAAAAATGTAAGTACAATTTTTAATTCAGAGTTTTGTTTTTTTATGGCTTCAATTAAGGGTCTTCCTTGCTCAAACTCGCCATAAGAAGCGCAATGCACCCAAATAATATTATTTGAATTTAATTTATTTATTTTTTCAGAAAGATTTTTTTGCCAATTTTTTCGCCCAGTAACCCATAATTTTGCTTTTGTTTTTTTAAGGGCAGCAATTTTAATAATTAAGCCATATAATAAAATTACTAAATTGTATAAGAGCATACTTTATAAAACTAATTATAGTAAAAGTCGTTTGGTTTCTTTTTATACAAAGGCAATATCCAACCAAATTTTAACCCATAAAGCCCATCTAAACGCTGTTTTGTATCGGGCAGGCCAGTATCATAATTAAATTTACGAACACTTTTTGTAAAACCCTGTGTGGCTTCAATACCAAAATAAAAATTTAATAAACGGTTTTCACTTAAAAATAAATAACCAATAAATTGAGTGGTAGAAATACCATTGCTTAACCTATCATAACCATATTTTAAAGTGCCTTTTATAGCAGCATTTTTTTGTTGAGCGTCGTACAAATTAATTTTATGTTGTAAGTAACCAATGCCAATATTAACCATTAAACCCGAGTTAGGGTTGGCCGATAAAAATTTAAAAATATGCCCAACAAATAAATTACTGGTTAAGCCGCGTTCGGTAATTCTAATATCTGAAGGGTAACCTTCGTTATCAATAGTACCCATACCTGCTTTTTCTCCAAAATCAACTTTTAATTGTTTTAAAACATCTTCTTTTACATTTTTACCGAATAAATAATTACACTCAAAACCAAAGGTCCAGTTTTTTTTAGTTTTATACATAAACATACCACCAGCATTAAGGTTTGGGCCAAATCGTTTTGCCATATCGTAAGCTGGTAATTGTGCGCCAAAATTAATACCAACAATGGGTATAGCAATAGCACTATCAATTTGTGCTTTACTAAATTGTGTAACTATTAAAAATATAAAAATTAAAAATTTCATTCCTGCCCGGTAAATTTAAGGTTATTTTTTTTGATTGATAATAATTTAAAATAATATGAAAACCTGCCTTATTGCTAATTTACTTTGGTTTAAACATGGGTTTTTCGTTTTTAGGGTCGGGTTTTTCGGCTTTATCGTTTTTGTTTTTTTCGTTGCGGGCATCAACATCTTCAACGGTTACCCATTTATCTTTTTTTAGTTCTAAGGCATCAAAACTACCATCGGGCCCGTAAAATTGGTATTGTCCTTCTAATAAATCACCCTCTCGGTTGGGGGCCAAATGGCTGTATATAATTTTATTTTGTTTATCGTTGTACCTCACACTCATACTCACTTGGCTGCTATATTCAAATTGCAAGCGTTTAGGATTTTTACGAGCAAATTTAAATACATCTTTACCAAAAATGGCTGAGCCATTGGGTTTAAAATACAACACATCAATAAATTTTTTGCGCGTTAATTTATCATTAGGATCGTAGCCAATTAGGGTATAATAGCCATCGCACTCAATAACCGAAACATAAAGCATGCCAAACCATGCATCGGGTGTGCCAATATATGTTTCGGCATTTTTTACTTGGATAGATTTATCTATTAGTTTAAAATAATCATATTCAACAGTAGTTTTATGCTTAAACCAGCCTTTTTTTACAGTTTTACTATTATTTACTAATAAATAACCAAAATAGGCGTGTGTGCCATCGTCTTTAGGAAAATCCCAAGTTATGAGTTTAAATTTTTTATCTTTTGGAGTAAGAATAGATACTTCTTTTAAACTATCAAAACTATAATTTAAGCAACTGCTATTACTAATAATTTTATCCCAAGTAGCAATAAATTTTTTGTTGGCTATCACTCTATCACTTTCTTTTTTACTAAAAAATACTTGGCTTTGCAGTTCTTTTAATTCGGTTTCTACGCGTTTAATATAACTAAACGTAGAATCCGAAGTTTGGCTATGGTACAAAAACTGACAAAATATAAAAATATATAATAAAATGGGTTTTATCATTTAGTGAATAATACAATTTTTGTATAAAGATACAGTATTATGATAAATATTTTTAATACATTCACATTAAACTATCAATAGTATATGAAGTCAAACTAAAAACAAACTAAAATTATAAAAATGAAAAATTTAAAATGTATGGTGCCATTAATTGCAATATTGTTAATAAACATAAGTACTTATGCTCAAAAAGGCCATGGTGGAGGACACGGCGGCGGCCATGGTGGTGGGCACAGAGGTAAAGAATTTAATAACGGAAATGGTAACAAAGTGGTAATTGTTAAACGAAGTAAATATCGTCCAAATAAAATTGTAGTTTACCATCCTTATTGGCGTCCAAAATATGCCTACAATCGTCGTTGGGTTTATTTCCCAAAATATAATTTTTATTGGGATAATTGGCGCAATCATTACGTATTTTACAACGGAAACATCTGGTTATCACAACCAACAGCACCCCCAATTATTGTAAATGTAAATTTAGAAAAAGAGAAACATTATGAGTTAAAAGAGACGGAAGAGGATGATGACGATGTTTATAAAACAAACGATTCTCATAAAACAGAGTATAAACCTGATTAAAATTAACGTGTTAGTTATTGTAAAATCGCCATAATTAAACTTTATAATTATGGCGATTTTTTTTAATAAACCTTTTTATAAAGTCAGAAAAATATTATCTCGCTTTTGTATGTATAGTAAAACAAAACATAAATGGGGAATAAAAATCGGAATTTTATAAAAAATCGAATTATAAAACCCTTTTTTTTAACAAAAATTTGAGTGTATATTTGTGCTATAATTTACTTGTAAGTTGACACTTTTTCCAGACATATTAGAGCAAGAAGTAATTGAAGTTATTTTAAAAGAAGAAGCTATAAAAGCGCTTGTTTTGTATAACGATGATGTTAATACCTTTGAGTTTGTAACCGAAAGTTTAATTAAAGTTTGCAATCATCAAACTGAGCAAGCCGAACAATGTACTTATTTAGTACATTACAAGGGTAAATGTGTAGTAAAAAACGGCACCTTTAAAAAATTAAAACCCTTATGTGAAGCTCTTTTAGAAAGAGGTTTAACAGCAAAAATAGAAAGCTAAATTTTAAAATGAAAAAAATAATAATTACAATTACGTTTGTAGCATCTTCTTTTTTTGCCTGTCATAAAAATGCTATTACTGGCAGCAGAGAATTAACTCTTTTGCCAGAAAGTGAAATGATAGCAATGAGTTATGTACAATATGACCAGTTTTTAGCCGAACATAAACCTTTGCCAGATGCTGATACTAGAGTTAAGTTAGTAAAAAGTTGCGGTACTCGCATACAACACGCTGTAGAGCAGTTTTATAAAGATAAAGGCTTAAATAACGAATTAAAAGGCTTTCAATGGACATTTAACGTGGTGGATGAAAATACCGTAAATGCTTGGTGTATGCCAGGCGGTAAAGTAGTGGTGTATTCAGGTTTATTACCTGTAACCCAAGATGAACAGAGTTTAGCCGTTGTAATGGGGCACGAAATTGCTCACGCTATAGCTAGGCATGGTAACCAACGTATGAGCCAAGGATTGCTGGTACAAACTGGAGGAACCATGTTATCTGTTGCATTATCGCAAAAACCTGCGGCTACACAACAATTATTTAATCAATCGTTTGGTATTGGCTCACAATTAGGATTACTCAGTTATAGCCGAAAACACGAAACCGAAGCCGATAAAATGGGTTTAGTATTTGCTGCAATGGCAGGTTATAATCCTGAAGTAGCAATTACATTTTGGCAACGAATGAGCCAAAGTGGAGGACAAAAACCACCCGAACTTTTAAGTACCCACCCAAGCGATGAACGAAGAATTAAAGATTTACAGGCTTTTATGCCCGAAGCAAAAAAGTATTATAAGCCTCAATAAAAATAATTTGTTTGTTTAACGTTCATAAAATTTAAATAAAACAAAACAATTATAGCTTATATTTATAACAACTTTAGGGGTGCTTTTGAAATGTTGAATGTTTGAATTATAAATTTTAAATTAGTACATGTTAATTTAAAATCTATCATTTTACATTTAAAACTTTCATTATGCTGAGATAATACCCTTTGAACCTGATGTTGTTAGCACAACCGAAGGGAAAAGTGAAATGACTCCTTGTATTTTGTCATTCCTAAAGTTATAATTTATTAGGAATGGAAATTTTAATCAACAATCAAAAACAAATTGTTACTGAAAATACTACGCTGCAGGCTATTGTGAATGCTCAATTGGGAGATAAACAAAAAGGCATTGCTGTTGCTATTAACGATACCGTTATTCCAAAATCAAATTGGGAAACACACATCATACAATCAAACGATAATATATTAATTATTAAAGCTACACAAGGAGGATAAACCATGAGCAAATCAGAAAAAAAACCAGAACAAAAAACTATTTCAACAGGAGCAATTACAGGATCGAAAAAAATTTATGTAGAAGGAAAACTTCATAACATAAAAGTAGCCATGCGCGAAATTACTTTGTCGCCAACTAAATTAGCTAATGGTAAAATAGAACATAATGCTCCAGTTACAGTATATGACACGGGCGGAGCATTTACAGATGATACTATTACTATCGACATTAAAAAAGGGTTGCCTCGTATTAGAGAGCAATGGATTTTAGATAGAGGAGATGTGGAACAATTAGATTCTGTAAGTTCTTATTTTGGTAAGGATAGAAGAGATGATAAATCTTTAGACACTCTTCGCTTTGAACATATTAAAAAGCCTTTAAAAGCAAAAAAAGGTCATAACGTTTCGCAATTATACTATGCAAAAAAAGGCATCATTACTCCAGAAATGGAATATATTGCCATTCGCGAAAATCAAAAAAATGATTTACTAAAATCACAATTAAACGGTCAGTACGAAAATTTATCTCAACAACATGCTGGAGAAAGTTTTGGTGCTAATCTTCCAAAAGGATTTATCACACCAGAATTTGTACGTGATGAAATTGCAGCAGGTCGTGCCATCATTCCAAATAACATTAATCACCCAGAAAGTGAACCAATGATAATTGGACGTAATTTTTTGGTAAAAATAAATGCCAACATTGGTAATAGTGCAGTCACTTCCAGTATCGAAGAAGAAGTAGAGAAAGCCGTTTGGGCTTGCCGTTGGGGAGCTGATACGATTATGGATTTATCTACCGGAAAAAATATTCACGAAACGCGTGAATGGATTATTCGTAATTCGCCTGTTCCAATTGGAACTGTTCCAATTTATCAAGCCTTAGAAAAAGTAAATGGCAAAGCCGAAGATTTAACCTGGGAAATTTTTAAAGACACCTTAATTGAACAAGCAGAACAAGGTGTTTCGTATTTTACCATTCATGCGGGTGTATTATTACGTTATATTCCATTAACAGCTAAACGTATGACAGGTATTGTGTCGCGTGGTGGTTCAATTATGGCTAAGTGGTGTTTATCACATCATAAAGAAAATTTTTTGTACACGCACTTCGAAGATATTTGCGAAATTATGAAAGCCTACGACGTTGCCTTTTCTTTGGGAGACGGCTTACGTCCGGGTTCTATTGCCGATGCCAACGATGCTGCTCAATTTGCTGAATTAGAAACCTTAGGCGAGTTAACTAAAATTGCTTGGAAACATGATATACAAACAATGATTGAAGGGCCTGGGCATGTGCCAATGCATTTAATTAAAGAAAACATGGATAAGCAATTAAAAGAATGCCATGAAGCACCTTTTTATACTTTAGGACCATTAACTACAGATATTGCGCCTGGTTACGATCATATAACTTCTGCTATTGGAGCTGCAATGATAGGCTGGTTTGGAACAGCAATGTTGTGTTACGTTACGCCAAAAGAACATTTAGGCTTACCCAATAAAAAAGACGTAAAGGATGGAGTGATTACTTATAAGTTGGCGGCGCATGCTGCCGATTTAGCGAAAGGACATTTTGGTGCGCAATATCGTGATAATGCTTTAAGTAAAGCACGTTTTGAATTTAGATGGGAAGACCAATTTAATTTATCATTAGACCCAGATACCGCTCGTGAATTTCATGATGAAACCTTACCAGCGGATGGCGCTAAAATTGCACACTTCTGCTCCATGTGTGGACCAAAATTTTGTTCAATGGCAATAACACAAGAAATAAGGGATGCCGCAGCTAATGGCATGTTTGATAAATCAGAAGAATTTAAACAAAAAGGAAGCCAAATTTATTCATAATGTTAATCGTCATCTCAAGTCCCACCTACGTTTCAAACGAAGCCGCTATTATCAATCAATTGTTTGATGAGGGTTTATCTATTTTTCATTTACGTAAGCCCGAAAGTTCATCACAAGAATTAGTACTGCTGTTACAGGAAATAAATCCAATTCATTATTCTAAAATATCTCTACATAGTCATCATTACATTGCAAAAAGTTTTGGTATTAATCGTTTACATTATACTGAGGCAAGTCGTAAACAACTTACTGAAATTGATTTTTCGGAAAATGAAAATATACTTTCAACTTCTGTTCATACGGTTTTAGATTATAAAAATTTGTCACAACATTTTAGTTATGCTTTTTTAAGCCCCGTGTTTAGTAGTATTTCAAAACCAAATTATCAAGCGCAATTGTTTGATTTAAGTGATATTGACAACAATACATCCACCAAATTAATTGCATTAGGAGGTATTGATGAAACGAATTGTAATACGGCTTACGATATGGGCTTTGATGGCATTGCGCTATTAGGTTCTATTTGGAATAAAGAAAGTCCTATTGAAAAGTTTACACAAATTTTAAAGAAATTTGAAGAAGCAAAGGAGGTTACAAGTTGTAACCAACTAAAAAATTAAAATAAAAAAATGAACTACAACCGCCCAATAGTTTTAAGTATTGCAGGGTTTGACCCCTGTGGCGGCGCCGGTGTGTTAGCCGATATTAAAACATTTGAGCAACACCAATGTTTAGGAATGGCAGTAAATACATCTATTACTAATCAGGTAGAAGATAATTTTATATCTGTAAATTGGTTTTCTGTAGATGAGATTATTGAACATATAAAACCTTTAATTTATACATACAAAATTGAGTTTGTAAAGATTGGAATTACTGAAAATTTAAATACACTTATAAAAGTTACTAATTTTTTAAAAGAACAAAATAAAGACATTAAAATAATTTGGGATACAGTTTTATCAGCCTCTAGCGGATTTAATTTTATTAAAAATATTGATAAAGAAACGTTAATTGAAGTTTTAAAAAATTGTTACTTAATTACACCAAATACTAATGAGGTTAAACTTTTAAGTGGAAATGAGGATGAAACGGAAGGAGCAAATTACTTAGCAGCTTACTGTAATGTATTATTAAAAGGCGGGCATAGCGAAAAAAATAAAGGCATTGATTTTTTATTTCAACATAAAACTAAGCTGAATGTCGCCCTGAGCGTAGTCGAAGGGAATAAAAATATCTTATCTCCTAAACATGGTTCGGGCTGTATACTATCCTCCGCTATAACTGCAAATTTAGCTTTGGAATATGATTTAGAAACTGCTTGTATTAAATCAAAGAATTATATAGAAACTATTTTAAGTAGCAATATAAATTTATTGGCTTATCATGTTGCATAAATTACAATACATATCTCAAGGTTTAACACCTGATATTCATATTCAAAATATTGAATCAGTATTAAATGCTGGAGTTAAATTAGTACAGTTGCGCTTAAAAAATAGTACTAACGAGAGCTATATTGAGCATGCAATTAAAGCAAAGGCCTTGTGCGAAAAATTTGATGCTCAATTAATTATTAATGATAACCCTTTAGTTGCTAAAGCTTCTAACGCCAGCGGTTTGCACTTAGGCTTAAACGATATGTCGGTTTTAGAAGCAAAAAAAATAATTCTCAACAAAATAATTGGTG
>JANYEQ010000052.1 GCA_025363015.1 Bacteroidota bacterium | reverse complement strand
ACCGATGCTGCTAATACAAGTTTAGATATTTACACAGCGGCGGGCAAAGGCATTAGGTTTAATACCTATAATAATACTATGCCACTTATAAGCGTGGCTAATAGTAATTTTGCAACTTCGCCGTTTACTGTTTATGGCAATGGTAATGCTTACTTTGGTGCACAACGCATACAAAATACGCATATACACGCAAATTCTGAATTTCAATTTTGGGGTAAAATTGCGTGTAAGGAATTAGTTGTTGTTGACCCTACCAAATGGGCAGATTTTGTTTTTAACCCCACTTATAAACTTACACCACTAAACGAAGTAGAAGCCTATTACTTAAAAAACAAACACCTAAAAGATGTGCCTAGCGAAGCTGAAGTAAAAGAAAACGGAATTAACACTACCGAAATGGATGCCACTCTTTTGCAAAAGGTAGAGGAGCTTTACTTATACATTGTTGAACAAAACAAACGTATAGAAAAGTTAGAAGCCAAAAATAAACTTTTACTTGAGGCTAAAAAATAAGTTGCGTTGTGCAACTTGTTCTAAGCAAAGCCAATTAAGTAGAAACACCTCAAACAACAAATAACTAACCTCAAACAACTATATTTATAATGCAAAAACAAATAAAATATATTTTTATTATAGCTGTATTAGTTGCTATAGTTTTTACTCTTAGCACTTGCAAAAAGTACCCTGAAAATACACTGTGGTTTAAAAACCCAAAAAAGTTACAGCCACTAAAAGGCTATATTACTAAGTATAACGTTAATGGAATTGATAGTTTACATTTAATGGATTCTTATTTTGGTAACTACTCTGGATCCCCTTATTTAATAAAAGATATTAGTAAAGCTGAATTTAGATTTTCCGCAGATACTTATGATAAAGCACCCCAATACAATATAGTTTTTCCACCTTTTGCTAATCTTGCTGTTGCTACTATTACATTTAAAAATCATAAAAAGTATGTTTTTATAGAAACTCGAATAGATACATCAATTTTAAAAAGGAATATATTTATGGATGCAGATTGGAAAATAATTCGACTAACTGAAAAAACTGGGCCTTTTAAAATTGAAACAACATTAACTAACGGCAATAAGTATGAAATACAATTTAATTAGAAGAATAATAATTGCTTTAATTTGTATTGTACAAGTTAGCAAAGCTCAAACAGATAATGATAACCATCGTAAATATTGGTATTACAAAAGTAGGCTAAATAACGATTTTGTAAAAGTTGGTTTAAACGCTGGCGAAAGTATTCCTGCTCAGCAGAGAGGTGCGGACAATTCTACAGGTACTTTTGGTACACAATCAAACGCAGACCTAATACATTCATGAATTGGGGAGATGCTACAAGTTATTTAGGTTATTATATTGGCGTATTAGCTACTGAATATTATTTACTACAACAAAACGGACAGAGAACAGATAGCGTCAAACATGAATTGTTTTTCGCATTCGGCAATTTTATTGGTAACATACACATCTTTAGGTTTTTGGTTTAACGCAACTTCGTACTGTTTTTTTGCTTCGATGTACTGTTTGGTTTTAAAATAATTATTAGCTTTTGTAATGGCTTCTTTGTATTTATCTGTACCAAATTTTTGTGGAATACTGTGTTTACTTGTACCGTTATTATTTTCAGAGGTGTTATTGTTTTGTGAAGTTGTAACGGCAGTGGTTGTATTTGTTTTTGCGGGTAAGTTTTTATTAAATTGTACTTTATCTTTTTCGTTTTTTTTTGCAATAGCCTTTTCATTCTCTTTTTTTACGGCTTGAACTTGTTCGGCATTTAATTGAGCAACAGCTTCTTCTTTTGTTTTTTTATCTTTTATACATAATTCAGCCTTTTCTTTTTGATCTATTGGATATTGCTCGCTCGGAATTAAATTAATGGCTTTGTCATAAAATTCTTTAGCTAAAATGCAATTGTGTTTTTTTAATGCCTCATCGCCCGATTTATTGGCAGCACAAAATTTTTCAATAATTATATTTTCTGCATCATATATTTTAGAAAGAATACTTAGTCCATTATTTGTTACAGGTTGGTCTTTATCAAAATTTTGTTCGTTTTCTTTATATTCTACTTTTACTAAAGGTTCGTTTAAGCCAATATAATCAACTCCTTTAATGGGTTTAGACATTAAGAAACCTGTAATATTTACAGTGGGTTTATAATTATCTTTACCCATATTTTCAGGAACGCCATTTGTGGTAACATAAAACTTTTTAGTATTACAAGCTGTTTAAGCAATGGTGAGAATAAATTCACCTTGTGCCGGAATATCAATTTCGAAATTACCTGTTGAGTTGCTAGTAGTTTGACCTATTTGTGTTTTATCTTTAAATAACGTAATAGTGGCACCAAAAAGTGTCTTTTCTAATTTTTGAGCAGATGTAGTCAATCGCCAAGTTCGTAACTCAATGGTACTTGTTAATTTTAATGTCCAGTTTTGAGAAATAGATATAAAGCAAAGAAATAAAGAAGGTATAAAAAAATAAAATTTTAATTTCATTAATAAATTTGTTTAAATTATTTTGGGTTCAAAAACATATCACAATCTGCTATTTTTTTTATAGCGTAAGCATCGTTGGGTTTTTGTTTTAAAGCTTCTTGATAATTTATTTTTGCTTCTTTATAACGTTTAAATTTAAAATCGTCATCAGCTTTGGTAATCGTTTCTTTATACTTATTTACACCTATTTTTTGTGGTATACTGTATTTACTGTTGCCATGCCCAGTTTCGGGGTCGCTATCTTTTTGTTTGGTTTCGTAGGCTAATCGTTCTTTTTCAGCCTTATCAGCAGCGCGTTTTTTTGCTCGGGCTTCATCTTCGGCAAGTTCTTCAGCCTTAACTTTTGCTAAACCTTCTTTTTGCTTTTGTGCTTTTTCTTGAGCTGCTTTTTCTTTTTCTAATTTTTTCGCTAACTTTTTCTCTTCTATGGTTTTTTCTTCAGCTTGTAATTCTTTGGTTTGATTGTTGGCGACTTCTGTTTTTTCTTGATTTGCTTTTTGTTTGGCTATTTTATCGGCTTCAGCTTTTTCTTTTGCAGCTTTATCGGTTTCGGTTTTATTTGCCAGATTTTTCTCTTTAGCTATTTTATCAGCTTCTGCTTTTTCAAGTGCCGCTTTTTCTTTATTTTCTTTCTCTGCAAGTTTTTTTTGTTCTTCGACTTTTTTAGTTTCTGCAGCTTTTTTTTCGGCTTCTGCCTTATCTTTTAAACATAAGCCTACTTTTGCAAGTTGAATAACGGGGTACTGTTCTCCGGGAATCATTGCTATTGATTTTTCGTAAAGCATTTTAGCTAAAGGGCAATCGGGTTTTGCTAATGCTACATCGCCTTCTTTATTTGTGGTGCAAAAGCGTTTAAATAAATCGTCTTCGGCACTGTATATTTTTGAAACAATACTTAAACCTTTATCTGTTCCTTCGGGGGTATCATCAAAAGCTTTTTTATTAGATAAATATTCTACTCGAATTAAATCCTGACTCAATTCGCTATAATCAATACCAGGATAAGGTTTTACCATAATAAAGCCACCAGTAATTTTAAAAGAAGGTTTAGAGTTATCGTTAAAAATAGTATTGGGCACGCCCTCCGTATTTACAGCCATACGTTTAGTATTACAGCCTGCATAGGATACGCTTAAATAATAATTTCCATTGGGAGGTACCATAATGGTAAACTCGCCATCAGCATTGCTGGTAGTTTGTGCTATTTGCTTGTTGTTTTGATAAAGTATAATAGTTGCCCCACCAATTAAATTTTCCTCTTTAGTGGCTTTGGTGTCTAATTTCCAGGTGCGTAAATATACATTGCTACTCAGTTTAAGTTGCCAGTTTTGGGCAATACAAATACTATTTAGTATTAAAAAAAATAAAATTAGTTTTATATTATTATTCATCATTTAAAAAAATTGTGTTTTATAAAAATACAATTTTTTTGTGATTTTGAATTAAATATTTATACTGATAATAGCTAATTTTTTAGTTTAAAAGATACTTTATTTTTTGTACAACTTCGTGTATATTTGAAAATTTATAATCGGCAATAGCAAATTTTTTATTGTTAAAATGTTCGGCATCAGGTACAGCTATCACTTGCATTAGAGCTGCTTTGGCTGCAATCACTCCGTTTACAGAATCTTCTATAACTAAGCAATTATTAGGATTAACGTTTAATAGCTGTGCGCAAACTAAAAATACTTTTGGGTGAGGTTTGCCATACGTCATAAATTGTGCTGAAACTATTGCGTTAAAATACGGCTGTAATTGTAGTTTATTTAAAACGGCATTCATTATTTTTATGGATGAGGATGTTGCTAAACCAATTTTTAATTTTTTTTGTTGGCAATAGTTTAATACATCCAAAACGCCATCAATAGTTTTACCTTTTTCGTTAATTAAATCAATTAAAATCTCTACAACACTATTTTCAAAATCGGCTTCTAAAATAGTGGTAATATTAAAATGAGTAAACCAAATTTGCACTACTTCGGTAAATCGCATACCCATTGTTTTCTTACAATCGCTTTCTGTAAAAGGTATGCCAATGGCTGAAAATCCCTTAATCATAGCCATTCGCCATAAAGGTTCGCTGTCAATTAGTACGCCATCCATATCAAAAATCACAGCTTTTATTGCATTTTGCATTGTTAATTAGTTTGTTAAGTATTTGCAAATATATTTGATTTAACAAACAACACTAAAATTACTTTTGTACTTATGTATTTGCCCGAATTTAAAACCATTGGTTTATCTGAAATATTTTGCATTATAAGTGCGTTTGCTTTTGTATTAATTTTAATTAATTATTTAATTAATTATTTGCCCCTTGCGAAACTAAAAAACATGCATTTGGAAATCGAAACTTCTAACGAGCCCATTTCGGTTATAATTTGTGCTAAAAACGAAGATGATAATTTAACCGAATTTTTACCAAAAATATTAACTCAAAACTATTTAAATTTTGAAGTAATTGTTGTAAACGATTGTAGTAATGATAATACGGAGCATGTGATTGATGAGTATGCTAAAATTTTCTCAAACTTGCGAAAAGCCAATATTAAAGAAGATAGCTATTATAAACACGGCAAAAAATTTGCAATGTTAGTAGGTATTAAAGCTGCTACACATAACCGCTTAGTATTTATTGATGCAGATTGCTATCCTACAAGTAATAATTGGTTAAGCCAAATGGCGGCAGGGTTTACAACTAATAAACAAATAGTTTTAGGTTATGGTGCTTACGAAAAACAATCAGGTATACTTAATAAGTTAATTAGGTTTGATACTTTTTGCATTGCTTCCAATTATTTATCGGCTGCCATAAAAAACAAACCGTATATGGGTGTTGGGCGTAATTTAGCTTATACTAAAGATTTATTTTTTAAACAAAATGGGTTTAAAAGTCATTATCATATTAACTCTGGAGATGATGATTTATTTGTTAACGAAGCTGCAAATAGCACTAATACTAATATTTGTGCTGATATTTTAGCTATAACTGTTTCTAAACCAAAGAAAAGTTTTAGAGATTGGCGCATTCAAAAATCGAGGCATTTAACAACATCTCCTTATTATAAAAATCAAACAAAAACTAAATTATTTTTTAATTATTTTAGTCAGTATTTTTTTTATTGTGCCTTAATACCTTTATGCTTTGCGTTTAATACTATTTTAGTAGCACCTGCTGTGTTAGTTTTAAAAATGCTAGTGCAATGGATAATTTTAAGCAAAATTACCAAGCGCTTAAATGAACCCGATTTGTTAGTAGGAAGTGTAATTTACGAATTGCTTCTTTTAATAATTTATCCTATCTTTCATTTATCAAAATTATTTTTTAAGCAAAATAAGTGGACGAACTAAACAACACACATTTACACCTCTCTACCAAAGGCGTTTACGATTATAATTTAGTGCAATTAGCATTACAAAATAATCAAAAGGCCTATGCTGAGCTTTTGCAACGCTACCACGAAAGCGTGTTTTATATGATGCTAAAAATGTGTAATAATAAAGATGATGCCGAAGATTTAACGATTGAAGCATTTGGCAGAGCCTTTAAACGCTTAGAGCAATATAACCCCGAATTTGCATTTAGTACTTGGCTTTTTAAAATTGCGAGTAATAATGCGATTGATTTTTTACGAAAAAAGAAACAAACGGCAGCACTTTCTATTGATACAAAAGCAAATAATAACGAAGGAAGTGACCATTCTGCCAACTTAAAATCGGGTGTATTAAACCCCGAAGAAACCTTTATTAAAAAACAAAAAATAGAAAACATTAGGCTTTTTGTAAATAAGCTAAAGCCAAAATATAAAGAAATGATTGAAATGTTTTATTTTCAAGAAATGACGCATGAAGAAATTTCTCAAAAATTAGATTTACCAATTGGTACTATTAAAGCGCAATTATTTAGAGCACGTGATTTATTATTTTCGGCATTAAAAAATAAACATAAAAAATTTTAAGTATTTTAAATTGATAAGTATTATTACAAAATATTTTACGGATTTAACACCGCTTCAAAAACAACAATTTGAACAATTATTTGAGTTGTATAGTTTTTGGAATAGTCAAATAAATGTTATTTCGCGAAAAGATATTGATTTTCTTTTTGAACGCCACGTACTTCATTCATTGGGCATAGCAAAGGTGATGAATTTTCAACCTAGTACGCAAATTTTAGATGTTGGCACTGGTGGTGGTTTTCCTGGCATACCGTTGGCAATTTTGTTTCCACAAAGTAATTTTTTGTTGGTAGATAGTATTGGTAAAAAAATAAAAGTGGTTAACGAAGTAGCCACAGCACTTAGTTTAAAAAATCTAGTAGGGAAACATCAACGTGCAGAAGAAGTAAATCAAAAATTTGATTTTGTGGTAAGCCGAGCGGTTACCGAATTTCCAGTATTTTATTCATGGGTAAAAAATAAATTTTTAACTACTAATTTTAATCAATTACCAAATGGTATTTTGTATTTAAAAGGAGGCAATTTAAAAGAAGAGTTTAAACACTTTTATTCTAAAGCTCAATTTTACGATTTAAAAAATTATTTTACCGAAGAGTTTTTTGAAACTAAAAAGGTTGTGTACTATAAAATGTAACGCACTAATCGCCAAATAAACCACCATTACGTTTTACAATGCTTTTACCTAAATGTTTGTATGCCATTTCGGTTACTTCTCTTCCTCTTGGTGTGCGCACTAAATAGCCTTCTTGCACTAAAAAAGGTTCGTAAACTTCTTCTATGGTGCCAGCTTCTTCACCTACAGCGGTGCTTATGGTATTAATACCTACAGGGCCACCTTTAAATTTTTCAATAATACATAATAAAATACGGTGATCCATTTCATCTAATCCATTCTTATCAACGTTTAAAGCCTTTAAGGCATAGGTTGCAATTTCTATATCAATTTTTCCATTACCTTTTATTTGAGCAAAGTCTCTTACTCTTCTTAATAATGCGTTTGCTATACGTGGTGTACCGCGGCTACGACGGGCTATTTCATAAGCGGCCTCATCTTTAATTTCAACTTTTAAAATAGCAGAACTGCGTTGTACAATACCTGTTAGTACTTTACTATTATAATAATTTAATCTACTTGTAATGCCAAAGCGTGCACGTAAAGGCGCCGTTAGCAAGCCACTACGAGTGGTAGCGCCTACCAATGTAAAAGGATTTAATTTTATTTGAACGGTGCGTGCATTAGGCCCACTATCAATCATTATATCTATTTTATAATCCTCCATGGCAGAGTATAAATACTCTTCTACAATGGGGCTTAGGCGATGAATTTCGTCAATAAACAAAACATCGTAAGGTTCTAAATTAGTTAATAAACCTGCCAAATCGCCTGGTTTATCCAGTACGGGGCCACTGGTTACTCGTAAATTTACGCCTAAATCATTGGTAATAATATGTGCTAAAGTTGTTTTACCTAAGCCTGGAGGGCCGTGTAACAATACATGGTCTAAGGCTTCGTTACGTTGTTTAGCTGCTGCAACAAACACGCGTAAATTGTCCACCACGGTTTCTTGCCCACTAAAATCATCAAATTGTATAGGACGCAGGGCGCGTTCAATTTCTTTATCAGTGCTACTTAAATTTTCGTCTTGGGCATCTAAGTTGCTGTTCATTATTTTTTGATTAAAAATTATACGTTAAAAATTAAAATTTTAAATATGGCATTAATCCGTGTAAGCCACCTTCTCTTCCAAAACCACTTTCTTTGTAACCGCCAAAGGGCGAAGTTGGGTCAAATTTATTATAGGTATTTGCCCAAATTACACCAGCTCGTAATTTAGAGGTAAGGTTAAATATTTTTGATCCTTTATCTGTCCAAACACCAGCACTCAACCCATAGGGTATATTGTTGGCTTTTTCAATCACTTCTTCAATGGTTCTAAAAGTTTGTATGGTTAATACTGGGCCAAAAATTTCTTCTTGCACTACACGATTGCTTTGCGCAGCACCTATAAATAAAGTAGGTTTACAAAAAAATCCTTTTTTAGGAAGGCTGCACGAAGATTGATACATCTCTAAACCTTCATTAACTCCAATTTTTAAAAATGATTGTATTTTTTCTAATTGTTCTTTACTGTTAATGGCGCCCAAATCGGTATTTTTATCTAAAGGGTCACCCACAATAAGGGTTTCCATACGTGCTTTTAGTTTTGAAATAACTTCTTCCGCAACCCCTTCTTGTACAAATAAACGTGAACCTGCGCAACACACATGACCTTGATTAAAGAAAATACCGTTTATAATTCCTTCAACGGCTTGGTTAATGGGAGCATCTTCAAATACAATGTTAGCAGCTTTTCCGCCTAATTCTAAGGTTATTTTTTTAGTTGTTCCAGCAATTGATTTTTGAATAATTTTACCTACATCGGTACTTCCAGTAAATGCAATTTTATTTACGTTTGGGTGCTTAACCATTGCTGCGCCTGTGTTACCAAAGCCTGTAATAATATTTACAACACCAGGTGGTAAATCACAGTCTTGAATAATTTCGGCTAATTTAAGGGCTGTTAAGGGTGTACTTTCGGCAGGTTTTAAAACTACAGTATTGCCTGTTGCTAATGCTGGTGCTATTTTCCAAGCAGCCATTAGTAAAGGGAAATTCCAAGGAATGATTTGCGCCGCCACTCCTAATGATTGCGGATGACGATTTGGAAAAGCATATTCTAACTTATCGGCCCAACCAGCGTAATAAAAAAAATGATTAGCGGCTGTTGGTATATCAAAATCTCGGCTTTCGCGAATGGGTTTGCCACCGTTTAAACTCTCTATAACGGCTAATTCGCGGCTACGCTCTTGTATAACTCGTGCAATACGAAAAATATATTTTGCACGCTCTTTGGCAGGCATTTTTTTCCAATATTTTTCATAAGCATTTCGAGCTGCAGTAACTGCTAAGTCCACATCTTTCTCATTAGCTTCAGCAACTTGTGCTAAAACTTCTTCGTTACTTGGGTTAATAGTATTATAGTATTTTTTAGAATTTGGTTTTACAAACTCACCATTAATAAACAAATCGTATTGTTTTTTTAGTTTGGCGTGGTCTTTAGCTTCTGGTGCCGGGGCGTATTCCCAGTTAAAATCTGTGTTTGGTGTTCCTTTGGTAATGCTCATAGTTTTATTAAGTTTTTTATTCTGCACTTCTAGATGCATAAGTTTATCAAAATTTTTGCAAAACTTGGAGTGTCATCTAAATCTGCTTTTTCTTACTTTATGTTTTTTTCGTTTTAACTTTCATCGTAACTTTCATTGTCAAACTTAAGTGATTATCAAGTTATTTAATCAATACTAATATAATCCTTACTGTAATAAACACCCTTTTGTTCTTTGGCTAATTGTAACACTAAATCGTTTGCAAGGCTACTAGCACCAAAGCGAAACCACTCGTTGCTCATCCATTTAGGACCTAAAGTTTCGTATAACATTACTAAATATTGTAAGGCTTGTTTGGCAGTTGAAATTCCTCCTGCGGGTTTCATACCAATCATTACCCCTGTTTTTAAATAATAATCTTTAATGGCTTCTAACATTACTAATGTTACGGGCATGGTGGCGGCAGGTTGAATTTTCCCAGTACTTGTTTTAATAAAATCTGCTCCTGCATAAATGGCAATATCGCTGGCTTTACGAATATTATCAAGCGTTGAAAGTTCTCCGGTTTCTAAAATTACTTTAAGGCGAGCTTTACCGCAGGCTTGTTTAATGGCGGCAATTTCGTCAAATACAAAATTGTAATTGCCTTTTAAAAATTCGCCACGGCTAATCACCATATCAATTTCATCGGCACCATTATCAACAGCAAATTTGGTATCACTTAATTTTATTTCGCGGGTAGAATTACCACTTGGAAAAGCCGTAGAAACGGAAGCTACCTTTACACCACTCTTGCCCAATGTTTTTTTAGCAATGCTAACGTAACTTGGATAGACACAAACAGCTGCTACGGTTGGTAAACCAATAATGTCATCGGCTGGATGCATAGCCTTCATACACAATTGTTTTACTTTACCCTCTGTATCTTTACCTTCAAGGGTTGTTAAATCAATCATGTTAAGGGCTAACTTTAAGCCACTCACTTTGGTTTGTTTTTTAATACTTCGAGTATTAAAACGAGCAACCCGTTCTTCAATACCTACTTGATCTATTGTTGGCGAATGATTAAAATCTAGTGTCATAATGCAAGTTTAAAAGTAACAATTATTTTATAATTTTTTAGTAATTTAATTGTTTTGATATAATTATCTTTAGCCGAATTATGCTTAGTTTTTGTAAACCAGTTTCGTCAAAAAAACGCTTTAAACCTTTTAGAGAAATTAATGCCGATTTTTCATTTTCGCTATTTGATAAAGCAAGTTTAGTTGATAAAAACGAGTGGCAAAGCATTACACACCAGCAATCTATTTTTTTAGAAATTGATTTTTTACAATTATTAGAACAATGTGAAAGTACACTTTTGCTGTCGCGATACATTATAGTATATGAAAATAAAGTGCCTTGTGGTATTATTTATTTTCAAATAATAGATTTTAAAGCCGAGGTTTTTGGAAGTATTTTGGTAGATAAGGTAGAAAATATAAAATCTACTCGTTTAAACTTATTTGAAAAATATTTAGATACTCATAAAAACGAAACTATTTTGCGCTTATTTACTTGTGGTAATAATTTGGTAAGTGGCGAATATGGTTTTTTGTTTTTGCCACAAATAAAAAAACAAAAGCAATCAGAATTAGTAGTACAAGTAATTGATGTTATTGGTAAAGAAGAAAAATTAAGCGGAGCTATTTCGGCTATTTTAATTAAAGATTTTGAAACGCAACTACAACCCAAAACGCTATTTGATAACCAAAAATATACTCAATTTTTAGTAGAACCAAATTTGGTAGTAGATGTGCCTGATGGCATTAAAAGTATTGATGAATATTTACTATTGTTTTCTAAAAAATACAGAAATAGAGCAAAATCTATTTTAAAAAAAGGGAGCATTATTACTCAAAAATATTTAGAAGCTAACGACATAAAAAACTTACAAAACGAAATGTATGTTTTGTACGAAAATATATATGAGCGGGCTAAGTTTAAATTAATAAAATTACCTAAACATTATTTTTTTGAAACAAAAAAAATATTTCCGCAACATTTTTTAGTAAAAGGCTTTTTTTTAAACAATACTTTAGTGGCTTTTAGCAGTAGTTTTTTTCTTAGTAATACTGTTTTAGAGGCCCATTATATTGGTTTAAATTACGAGTTAAATGTTGAGTACGAGTTGTACCAAAATATTTTATATAGCATGATTGATTGTGCCATTGTTAATAAAAAACAACAGGTAAATTTAGGTAGAACGGCTGCTGAAATTAAAACTACGGTTGGTGCCAAAGCACAAGATTTAATTTGTTATATAAAACCTCAAAATACAATTTCAAAAATAATACAAAAACCTTTTATTAGTTTTTTACAACCTAGCGAGTGGATAGCTCGTAACCCATTTAAGGAAGAGTAATTAACGTTTCCCTTTTTCGGTAACCCAACGTTTGTAGCAAGTCATTACTCGGCTGTATAAATCAACGCCATCATGGCTTATAATAAATTGGTTATTGCATTCGTAACAATACTTTCTAAACGCATCGTAATCTATTTTATCATCACCAGTTAGTTTTCGTAAAATTTCGGCACTTAATTTTTGTTGTACTTGTTCTTCTACTAATAAATCTTCAAAAATACGAGCAAGTTTTCGTATTTGACGCCCCTCTTTACTATATTGTGCATAAAGTGCTGATATAGGACTATTAAAATAATCTAATGTTTTAATTTTACTTTCGTCAATTATTTTATTCATATAATCGCGTTCGTAAGGTTTTATTTTAAACGATGTAATGGTTACCATGCTTAAATTTACAGGCATTTGAGTCATAATAATTTTGTATACACCATTAGCTTGTTTTAAAATATTTTTAAACGGAATAATTAATTTTGCATAACCTATATAACTACATATCAACGTATCTTCGGTTTTTAAGTACAAACTAAAATTACCGTTGTTATCGCTCATAGTGCCATTGCCATTGCCTTTATTAATTATATACACAAAAGGCATCGCACTACTACTATCTCTATCAACAATTTTACCATTAATTACTTGTTGCGAAAACAAATAACTTATTGGTAAAAAATAAATAAGTATAAAGGCACTTAACTTCATTAATGTATTTAATCTTTTAAAAACAAGGCTTTTAATTCAGTGGCTTCTTCGGGCTTCATTCTCCCACCTAAAATAAGTGATAGTTGTCGGCGACGCAGCGCACTTTCAAATCGTTTTTTTTCGGTGTCGGTTTCTGGTATTAATTCGGGTACAGGCAAAGGAGTGCCATTTTGATCAATAGCTACAAAGGTTAAAATGGCTTCGTTACATTTAGTTTTTTTCCCAGTAACGGTATCTTCAACAAATACATCTACAAAAATTTCCATACTGCTACTAAAAGCTCTGCTAACCTTAGCTTCTAAGGTTACTACACTGTTTTGTTTTATTGGATTATCAAAGCTAACATGGTTAATAGCAGCAGTTACTACTACGCGTGAACAATGCCGTTGAGCAGCAATTGCCGCAGTAATATCAACCCACTGTAATAATTTACCACCAAATAAGTTGCCAACATGGTTAGTATCGTTAGGTAAAACCACTTCGGTATTTATGGTAAGAGATTGTGAGGGTGTTTTAGATTTCATAAATTAAAAATTACAAATTACAAATTCAAGATTAAAGGTTCATAATTAAAAATTTTTAATCAATAACTAACCATTAATAATTAATACAAATTTAAGTATAATAATTACATTTGTTTTATGGATTATAGATACTTAATGTCGTTGCATATAATTTTTGTGGTATGTTGGTTTGCAGCCTTATTTTACATAGTGCGCCTGTTTATTTATACCACCGAAGCCCAAAAAAAAGACGAAATAGCCAAACCTATTTTAACACAACAATTGTTAATTATGCAAAAAAAATTGTGGTATATTATTGGTTGGCCTTCAATGATTGGCACTTTTATTTTTGGTTTTTGGATGTTATTTTCAAATATGGCTTTATTATCAATGCCTTGGATGTGGTTAAAATTAATTTGTGTGGGTTTATTAGCATTATATCATTTAGAATGTCAACGTATTTACAGACAACAAACACAAGGTGTATTTAAATATTCATCATTTAAATTGCGGTTGTTTAACGAGCTAGGTACTGTTTTTTTGGTAGCTATTGTTTTTTTAGTGATTGTAAAATCTTCAGCAGGCATGCTTTGGGGCTTATTGGGCATGTTTGCCTTTGCAGGAATTTTAATGCTATGTGTATTTCTCTATAAAAAAAATAGAGAAAAAGAGAATAAAGAAATGGAAAATGTAAGAGGGAAAACGGAAGATGGAAAAGAAAATACATAACTCCCAATTTACATTAGCCATTTTACTTCTTACTTAAATAAAAACATGAGTACAATTTTAGGAATAATACCCGCTCGTTATGCCTCTTCTCGTTTTCCGGGAAAACCCTTGGTGATGATTAATGGTAAAACAATGTTGCAAAGAGTATATGAACAAACACAATTTAGTAAATTACTTACAAAAATTATAATTGCTACAGATGATGAACGTATTGAAGAACACGCGAAGAGTTTTGGCGCAGAAGTTGTTATTACGAACCCTAATCACCCAAGCGGCACGGATAGGTGTTTTGAAGCCTATCAACTTTTAAATAAAACGTTTGATTATATAATAAATATACAAGGCGACGAACCTTTTTTACACCCCAATCAAATAAATTCGTTAGCTCAAATTTGTGATGGACAAACCCAAATAGCCACACAAATGATTAAATGCACTAGTCACGATGTTTTGTTTGATATAGGCGAAGTAAAAATTACCTTGAATGATAAGAACGAAGCGCTTTACTTTAGCCGAAGCGTAATTCCATTTATAAAAAATGTGGGTAAAAAAAATTGGCATCAACACTTTGATTATTATCGTCATGTGGGCATGTATGCATACAGAATAGACGTGTTGGAGCAAATTACAAAACTACCCGTTTCTAATTTAGAAAAGGCAGAATCGTTAGAACAATTACGTTGGTTAGAAAATGGCTTTAAAATAAAATGTGTGGTTACAAATTATGATAGCCATTGCATTGATACCCCCGAAGATATTGAGAAAGTATTACGCTTAATGAATATTAATACCAAGTGATGCATCCTTCTCAATTACAAATAAAAGATTTTACATACGAGTTGCCAATTGAAAAAATTGTAAATTATCCTTTGCAAAATAGGGATGAAAGCAAACTATTAGTGTATAATAAAAATAATATTACAACAACTAATTTTAAAAATTTAGTAGATTATTTACCCGAAAATTGTACGTTAATACTTAACAATACAAAAGTAATTCAAGCACGGTTGCATTTTTTTACGTCCGCTAATCAAGCGATAGAAGTATTTTGTTTAGAGCCCGATGATGCCTATAAAGATGTAAGTGCAGCGATGCTTTCCACTCATAATGTGCGATACAAATGCTTAGTAGGTAATTTAAAAAAATGGAAAGAAGAAAGTTTAGTTCTTACAAAAAACGAAATAAATTTAACACTAACACAAGTTAAAAAAACAAACGAATACGTTTTAATTGATTTTGTTTGGACAAGTACTATTTCTTCTTCATCTGGAGATTTATGCTTTGCCGAAGTATTAGAAAAAATTGGAATTCTGCCAATTCCACCCTATATAAAACGTGATAGTGAGGCCTTAGATACCATCCGCTACCAAACAGTTTATGCAACACATAAGGGCTCAGTAGCAGCTCCCACGGCTGGTTTGCACTTTACAGAGGCTGTATTTAAGAGTTTAAAAACAAAAAATATTACCAATTTAAACGTTACTCTTCACGTTGGCGCAGGCACTTTTAAACCTGTTAAAACTGACACTATTGGCGAACACACCATGCATGCCGAGTGGATAGATGTTGATATAACTACAATTAAACATTTAAGTTTAAATCAACAAGTTATTGCGGTTGGTACCACATCTTTACGAACCATTGAAACACTTTATTGGATGGGCGTTAAAGCAAGTATAAATAAAAACGCTTCTCTTTTGGATATAGAAATTAAACAATGGGACGCGTATGAATTAAAAAGTAACGTATCTGTTCCCGAAAGTTTAAGCCATTTAATGGATTGGTTACAAACTAATAATTTGCAAAGTTTAGTTTGCAAAACACAAATTTTAATTGCGCCACCATATAAATTTAAAATAGTAAAAGCTATAATTACAAATTTCCATCAACCACAAAGCACCTTGCTATTATTAATTAGTGCGGTTGTTGGTAATAATTGGAAAACAATTTATAATTACGCTCTACAAAATAATTTTAGATTTTTAAGTTATGGCGATAGCTCCTTGCTATTTACGGAGTAATTTTTTTTATATTAATTAACTATACAAATAAATAATATTTAATTTAGTGCTATGATTCCTTTTTCTCCACCACGTATAGATGATAAAATTTGTAACGAAGTTGTAGCTGCCCTTAAAAGTGGTTGGATAACTACCGGACCTCGCACTAAATTATTCGAAAAAAAAATTACGGAGTATTGTGGTAATAAAAATACTTTGTGTTTAAATTCTGCTACGGCAGGGCTAGAAATTATGTTGCGTTGGTTTGGAGTAGGGCAGGGCGATGAAGTAATTTTGCCCGCTTACACATATAGCGCAACCGCCAATGTTATTATACATTGCGGTGCTATACCAGTTTTTGTAGATGTAAATGCAAACGATTTTAATATTTCAGTTACCGAAATTGAAAAAGCAATTACCTCCAAAACAAAAGTAATAATGCCTGTTGATTTTGGAGGATTACCTTGTGATTATAGAGAAATAAATGCCTTAGCGGTAAAATATAAAAATAAATTTAATGCCATCAATGATATTCAAAAAACATTAGGCAGAATTTTAATTTTAAGCGATGCCGCCCACTCTTTTGGGGCAAGTGATAACGGTAAAAAAACGGGTAGTTTAACGGATGTAAGTGTGTTCTCCTTTCACGCTGTAAAAAACTTAACTACTGCAGAAGGTGGAGCTGTTGCTTTAAATTTACCCGAGCCTTTTGATAATGAACAGATTTATAAACAACTTTGCATAAAAACATTACACGGGCAAAATAAAGATGCCCTTGCTAAAACACAAAAAGGAAACTGGAAATACGATATTGTAGAAGCTGGTTATAAATGTAACATGACAGATTTAACGGCCTCCATAGGCTTAATTGAAATTGAACGTTACGATAACGATACCTTAATTAAACGCAAACATATTGTTAATACCTATACTAATTTATTAAAAAATGATGCACGTTTTGAATTACCAATTTTTGAAACTCAAACTAAAATAAGCTGTTACCACCTATATCCACTAAGAATAAAAAATATTACAGAACAGCAACGAGATGTTATTATGCAACATATTTTTGATGCAGATGTAAGTGTAAATGTTCATTTTATTCCAGTGCCAGCCACAAGTTTTTATAAAAGCTTAGGTTACGATGTAATGAACTACAAAATAACTTGCGATAATTTTAGCAGAGAAATTAGCTTACCAATTTTTTACGATTTAGCAGATGAGCAAATTAAAACTGTTGTAAATGCTGTAATTAACGCTGTAAACAAAGTATGTTAAAACGTGCGTTTGATATTATTTGCTCTTTTTTAGGTTTAATTATATTAACACCACTTTTAATTTTAATATCAATTGCAATTGTTATCACAAGTGGTTTACCTGTTTTTTTTATTCAAAAACGAGTAGGGAAAAATAATAAAGATTTTGGTTTGTTTAAATTTAGAACTATGAAAAATGGCGCCGATAAAAAAGGCTTATTAACCGTTGGGGGGCGAGACCCAAGGATTACTAAAGTTGGCTATTATTTGCGCAACTATAAATTAGACGAATTACCACAACTGTTAAATGTTTTTTTTGGCACCATGAGTTTAGTGGGCCCACGCCCCGAAGTGAGGAAATATGTGGACTTATATAACGAAGAACAAAAAAAAGTATTAGTAGTAAAACCAGGCATTACCGATTTTGCTTCCTTAGAATATTTTAGCGAAAACGAATTATTAGCTAAATCCACTCAACCAGAATACACATACATTCACCAAATAATGCCAGCAAAATTAGAGTTGAATAAAAAATACATTTCAAATAATAATGTGTTTGTTGATATAAAAATTATTTTTAAAACCTTAAAAAAAATTATGTGTTAATAAAACACTTATTTGGGTTTAAGGATATTATGCAATATTTATATGAAATTTTTTTCTAATTTTTTTAAAGCCATTGCTAACTGTTTTCAAGCTTTTAGCATTTTATTTGAAAAAGGGTTGTGGCCATATATGTTTTACCCACTTATTGTTTGGGTAGTATTATGGCTTGCTAGTATATATGGTTTTATGTCGTTGGCATCTTACGTATCAAATTGGCTAAGTGCTTTTATAAATGCTGAAGCTATTCCCCAAACGGGACATTGGCTATCGTTTGCTCGCCCCTTACTTGTTGGTAAAATGGCTTTACTTATTGGCTGGATTTTAAAACTTATTTTTTGGTTTATTGGTGGCACCTTTGTTAAGTATGTTTTGTTAATGGTGTTATCGCCAGTATTTGCGCTTTTATCAGAAAAAGCCGACCAAAAACTAACAGGTATACACTTTGTTTTAAATTTTAAACAATTAGTAAAAGATATTTTTAGAGGCATTGCCATTAGCTTACGAAATATGATTTTAGAATACCTTTTTATTTTTCTATGCTTTATATTAAACTTATTTTTCCCACCTTTATTTTTTATTACCACGCCATTTTTATTTGTATTGGGTTGGTACTATATTGGCTTTGCTTTAATAGATTATAATTGTGAGCGTTATAAATTTGGCATTAGTCAAAGCATAAAGTTTATAAAACAAAACCGTGGTTATGCCTGTGGTATTGGTTTTGTATATAGTGTGTGTATGGCATTACCTTTTTTTATTGGCGATGTAATAGGCCTTCTATTTGGGCCAGCCATTGCTGTAATTGGCGCCACACTTAGTTTTTTACAAGTAAATAAAACGGTATTTAAAGTTGTTTAAATGTGTTTAACGTTTATTGTTTAGTTAGATTTTAACCGTTTCACACAATATAAAATGCTTTTATACACCAAATTGTCGTTATTGTAGTTATTAAAAACCTAATCTTAATAAGTTTGTGCTTAGCGTTTTTAAATCTCTAAAAAATAGTATAATATTTAAAGTACTAATTATTAGTGTTTTATACTATGAAAAAACTTATATTTTTCTTAAGCATTTTAACGTTTGTATTCATTACAAACAATAGTGCTTTTGCCCAATCTCAATCAGAATTAGAAGAAAAAGCATACAATGCGTTAAACGATGGTAATTACGAAGCCGCCTATAAATTATTTGATAATCTTAATGCCAAATACCCTAAACAAGAAGATTATAAAGTAAAATTAGGTATTTGTTGCCTACGATACCCCGAACGTAAAGATAGAGCCATTGAAATTTTCCAATCTCTTAAAAATTCAAAAATAATTGATGCCGATTATTATTTAGGAAAAGCCTACCACATTAATTACAAATTTACTGAAGCTAAACCCTTACTAAGTGCTTTTATTGCCCGTGTTGGTAACAAACCAAGCAAAGAAGATCAAATTTTGTTAGAGGATGCCATCCTTGTACTTAAAAACTGTGATAATGGCATTATGCTTGTTAACAATAAAGTAATAGCTAATATCAAAAATATTGGCACGTCCATTAATACGGAAGAAGATGAGTATGTACCTGCTATTACTACCGATGAATCGGTTATGATATACACTTATCGCGGAAAAAATAGTGTGGGTGGTAAATTAAATACAAATCTAGAGCCAGATGTAGCCAATGGAGAATATTTAGAAGATGTTTACATATCTGTTCGTAAGACCGATTCATCATGGTCTGCCCCAAAAAGTATTACCTCTATTAATACAAAAGGTAATGATGCCGCTATTTCTATTTCGCCCGATGGTCAAACTATATTTACTTTTTTTAGTACCAATAAAAACGAGGGCGATATTTATGTGAGTAAACTTAATGGACCCGAATTTAGTAAACCACAAGCTCTTAACGAAAACATCAACACACCTAACTATTGGGAAGGTTCATGCTCTATATCCGCCGATGGACGTTACCTTTACTTTGCTAGTGAGCGCCCTGGCGGCCTAGGTGGTAGAGATATTTATGTTAGCGAGCAAGTAAATAACGATTGGGGCCCTGCTATTAATATGGGGCCAAAAATTAATACACCTTATGATGACGATGCTCCCTTTATTCACCCCGATGGTATAACTCTATTTTTAAGTAGCAAAGGGCATCAAAGTATTGGAGGATATGATATTATGTTTTCGATAAAAAAAGATAACGAATGGCTGGAACCACAAAGTATGGGCTTACCATTAAACACCACCGAAGACGACCGTTATTATGTTATCAACTCCAACGGCAGTAAAGGCTATTTTAGCAGCAATAGGTCAGGGTCGGGGGGTATTGGTAAGCAAGATATTTATGAAGTAACTCCTGGTATTTTAGGCGAAAAACCTGTTGTAGCTCTACTAAAAGGAATAGTTTATGGTAACGATAAACCCGTTGAAGCAAAAATTGAAGTTTTTAAAATTGTACAAAAAGAAAACATTGGCCCCTTTTATACCAACAATACTACTGGTAAATATCTAATGGCTCTTAGCCCTGGTTTTTTATACCGTATTAGAGTAATAGCCGAAGGATTTGACCCCATTGAAGAAGATTTAGATACCGAAAACTTAAATAAATTTATGGAAACAAATAAAGATTTTTATTTGTATAGTGTTAAACAGGGTACTTTAGCAATAGTTGATACTGCCAATAAAATAATTAGTACACCAACTGTAGCATCTTTACCCTGCAATGATTCTAAATTACCTGATTTTACACTCTTAAAAGGTAAATCGTTAAACGATATTGCTAATTATAAACAATTATTAAGTACTGTAGGAAATTATTGTGCTAGTAAATTAATATTTAAGGTTCAAATTGCTGCTTACCGCAAACCAAATAATTATAAGTACGATCATTTAAACCAATTTGGTAAACCCGAAGTTGTAAATTACCCTGATGGCATTACCCGCTTTACACAATTAGAATTTAAAACCATAAACGAAGCCGAAGTACAACGCCAAAAAGCAATAGCCAAAGGCCAAACCGATGCTTGGATTGTAGCTTTTATAGATGGTAAACGCTATACTTTAGAAGAATTAATTATGCTTGATTTTTTAGGAAAAAGTATTAATTAAATCCTATCAAAACCCAAATATTAACGCTAAATTTTAGTTTAAAAATTTCTTGTAATTTTGTTATTACATAAAATGTTTTTTTTACATTTTATTCCATCTGGCAATCAACTCGTTTAAAAAATTGTTGCTTAAAAGCCACCCACAAAACTTAGTTGAAACACAAGTGGGCTAGGATATATGGATAGTAATGGGTTGTAAGTTAAATTATATAAAAGCGTAGCTACTAATGCAGCTTTATTCCCCAAAACATAGCGGTAACCGCCGCCTACAAAAATATAGTCTACCCACACTTTTTGCTTTGGGTTAGTTGTGTTATAAAAATCAGGTTGCAATAGTTTATCGTATTGGCCTTGTAAAAACAAAGTGGGTGTTACTAGGTAGCGAGCATATACCCTGCCACCATAAATAGTTTGTGTCACGCGTCCATATTGCCCTCCATAATCTTTACTATAATAATTGTAAATAAAACCTGTACCCACATTTAGATTTTTAAAAACATTGTAACCAATAGTAGGGGTTACATTAATATAGGTTGCATTATTAAAATAAACCGAAAAATTACCACCGTAAGTAAATTTTTTAAGCCAATCTGTATTTTTTGTTTTTTTAATTTTGGTGGTATCTGTTTTGTTAGTGCCGTAGTAAACATCATCGGTTTGGGCGTTTAAAAAGGTAAATGCAAAAACGCATAAAAAGGTAATTATAAATTTAGATGTCATTTTAAAAATTTAAGTAATAATCTTTAGTGAGGGTTTTGTACTCCTGGGTATAATCAAAGTGTTTTTCTGATTCAATAATTAAAGTGCTTTCGCTAAATTCAGTTTCTTTAAATTCAAATTGCATTAAATGTCTTTTTTCGGTTTCAACGTTGGGTTTGGTGCGCACCCGCATTAATTTTGATAAATATAAACCCTTTTGCTGTGCCAATTCTCTAAAAATAATGGCTTCGTTTTTGGGTAGTATTAAACAAAATTTACCTTTATCCTCTAATAATTTTTTTACGCCGTCAATTAATTCATCAAAAGGTAATAAATCATTGTGCCGCGCATATTTTCTATTATCGCCAGTACTTTTTAACGAGTCAACAAAGTAGGGTGGGTTAGTAACAATTAAATTAAATTTTTGAGTATGTGTTTTTGTAATTTCTTGAAACGACGCATGCACCACATTTACTCTTGTATTAAATATACTTTGTGCCACGTTATGTGTTGCTTGTTCGGTACTATCCTTATCAATATCAATGGCTAAAATTGTAGCGTTGCTTTTTTGTGCTAGCATTAAGGCAATAACGCCTGTGCCTGTGCCAATATCTAAAATAAAATTACTGCCATTGGGTATTACCCAAGCACCCAATAAAACGGCATCTGTGCTCACTTTCATGGCACATTTATTTTGTTTTATTGTAAATTGTTTAAACGCAAAACTGTCGTTTGCCATAAGGCTTTTTTAGTAATTAAAATAAAGGTAATAATAACAAACCAATAATTGTAATTTTAATAAAAATTGTAATTTAATAGTAAAATAACATTTTTTTTATTTTTTCTGTCATTATAATAAATTTTATTATATTAGCGCCTTATAATACTTACCTTAAGATATGAAAAAAATTACTAAACTTACTTTAACAGCCCTTGCTGTTGTTATGATTAGTGCCAATGGTTTTTCGCAAAAACTATTAAAAAAAGCCGATGCTACTTTTGAAGCTCATCAATACTATAAGGCTATTCAAATGTACAAGCAAGCTTATGCTCAAGCTCCAAAAGATAAAAAAGCGTTAATAATGTACAAGTCTGGTGTTGCTAGTCAAGAAATTAACGATTATAAGGCCGCCGAAACCTATTACCAAAAAGCGATTACAGCTAGCTTTGACGATCCAGCAGTATATTTACACTTAGCAGAGGTTTTAAAAAATCAATTAAAGTACCCTGAAGCCATTGTAGAATATAATAACTATAAAGCAAAAGGTGGCGATGGTAAAAAAGCCGATTTAGGCGTAAAATCGTGCGAACTTTCTCAACAATGGAAAGATGCTCCACAGCGCTACAAAATTGAAAATATGTCGTTAATCAACTCTAAAGAAAGTGATTTTTCTCCAAGTTTTAGCGATAAAAAATACCAAACAATTACCTTTACCTCTCGCCGCGAGGGCGCTTTAGGTGCACAAGAATTAAACTTAGGTACAAACCACTCAGATATTTACGAAACTAAACTTAACCCAAAAGATGGTAAATGGTCAACCCCTACTATTTTACCTCCAGCCATTTCTTCACCAGTAAACGAAGCTACTGCTTGGGTTAGCAAAAAAGGCGATTTAATATTTTTTACACGCTGCCCAGAAGAAAGCAACAAACAAGCAAAATGTGCCGTTTATATGGCTAAAAAACAAGGTAGTACTTGGGGCGAAGCCACTAAGTTACCATTTAATAATGATACTGTTCAATTTGGTCACCCATGTTTAAACTCTACAGGTACTGTTTTGTACTTCACATCTCGTAAAAGTGGTGGTTATGGTGGTTTAGATATTTGGTCGTGTACGTTTGATGTAAAAGCAAACGCTTGGGGGCAACCAGTAAATGCTGGTCCTGCTGTAAATACCGAAGGCGATGAAATGTACCCTACTATTACAGATGACAACAAAAAATTATATTTTTCTTCAAATTACCACCCAGGTATGGGAGGTTTAGATATTTTTATGGCTGAACTAAGTGCTGATGGTAAATTTAACAAAGCCGTTGAAAACTTAAAATCGCCTATAAACTCTTCGTTTGACGATTTTGGAATTATTTTTGAAGGTAAAAAACAACGGGGCTATTTTACTAGTAACCGCGAAGGTGGAAAAGGTAGTGATGATATTTATAGCTTTAATTTACCACCATTAAACTTTAGCTGTAAAGGTTTAGGTTTAAGCTCAGGCTCTAGCCGCACAGGTGCTGGTAAAGGCGAAACTGTTGAAAACGTTAAAATTAAAATTGTAGGTAGCGATGGTACTATTAACGAATTTAATACTACAAAAGATGGTAGCTATACCTTTAAATTAAAAGAAAAAAATACTTACACCATTACCACCGAAGCAGGTAAAAACTCAAAATCAGCTACATTTACAAAAGATGGCTATTTTAACTCACAAGATAAACGCGTAATTTCTACCGTTGGATTAGATAAATCAAAAGATTTTATTGCCGATTTTGAATTAAAGCCAGTAGAAAGAGAAATTCGTATGCCTCAAGTATTATATGAATTAGGCAAAGCAGATTTATTACCTCAATCTAAAGATTCGTTAAACTTCCTTTACCAAACTTTGGTTGATAATCCTAATATTATTTGCCAATTAAATGCACATACAGATAGCCGTGGCGATGCGAAAAAAAATCAAGAATTATCTCAACGTCGTGCTCAAAGTTGTGTTGATTATTTGGTAAACGAAAAGAAAATTGCACCCGCCCGTTTAAGTGCTAAAGGTTTTGGTAAAACAATGCTTTTAATTACTGACGATGTAATTGCTAAAGCAAAAACTAAACAAGAAAAAGAAGCTTTACACGCCTTAAACCGTCGTACAAACTTTAGTATATTAAGTTTTGATTATGTGGATCCTAATGCTCCTAAAAAAGACCCAAGCAAAACAAACCCTACTAAAAAACCAACAGAAGAAGATGACGAAGAATAAAACATTTGTTTTTACTCTATAAAATATAACAAAAAAGGCTATCTTAAATGGATAGCCTTTTTTAGTTAAAACCATTTGCCCTTTGGTTAAAATGGCAATGATTAACATTAAAGCGATAATATTAGCCTTAAATTGGTTTAAATGAGCTTTTAACGCATCTCGATGGGGTTTAACTTCACAGTGTTATTAATAAAAAAAATTAAGCATTAAAAATAAAACCTTAAATTTGTGCCCTTAAAAAAAAGTATAAACTAATAATTAAACCAAACATTAATTTTTTATGGCAGGAAGCACAACTTTTACAATGTTAAAACCCGATGCGGTGGAAGCAAATAACATTGGACCTATTTTAGCAATGATTAACAAAGCAGGCTTTACCGTTAAAGCAATGAAATATATGCAACTTACTAAAGAGCAAGCGGGCTTATTTTATGCAGTTCACAAAGAGCGCCCATTTTATGGCGAATTAGTACAATACATGAGCTCAGGCCCTATTGTAGCGGCTATTTTAAGTAAAACCAATGCCGTAACAGATTATCGTAACTTAATTGGCGCTACCGACCCTACAAAAGCTGATGAAGGCACCATACGTAAAACATTTGCTAAAAGCATTGCCGCAAACGCTGTGCATGGTAGCGATAGCGACGAAAATGCTGAAATAGAACCTAACTTCTTTTTTTCAGCTTTAGAACGCTTTTAATTAAAAGGTAAAAGAGAAAATGGTGATTATTTGTCATCCTGAGCAGAGTCGAAGGGTTGCTTATTTCTATACTACATTTTCCCTTTTACCTCTTCCATTAAAATTTTACAGTTTTACCAGTTATTGGTAAAAAGCTACCAGTTATTAAAAAATTTATACAATTTATCAAATAACGTTTTGTAAATTGAATAAAAAAACACATTTTTGTTAAAAATTACTAAACAATAAATTAACACCAATTGGTATGATTAAATACTTATCTAATAAATTAGTTAAAACAACAGGTATTGTTGCTTTAACCGCATTCAGCACATTTGCACAAGCTCAAATATCTTGGGCTCCAGCAGGACCATTATACACTGTTGGTAGAATACGCAACATGATTGTTGATAAAACCGATGCATCGGGCAGTACCTTGTATGTAGGTAGCACTACTAGTGGCGTATTTACATCTACTAACAGTGGTACAAATTGGGTGGGTTTACCATCTAACGTAGCTAACAGGGTAGTAAGTTATATGGCACAAGCCTCAAATGGCGATATTTTTGTAGCCACAGGCGAAGGTTTTTTACGTGCAAGCGAAAAATTAAAAGCACAACCAGGTAGTGGTTTATATAAAATAGTATCGGGTAATTTAGTACAAACTGCAAACGCCAGCGTTACAGGCAGCGTAATTACTAAAGTAGCGTGTAGCCCCGTAAATGCAAATATTATTGCCATTGCAGGTTCAAATGGTATTTTAATTTCAACAGATGGCGGTACTACTTTTGCAGTTCCTGCTGGTATTCCAACAGCTACTGATGTAATTACAGGGCAAGATTTAAAATTTGATAACAATGGTATTTTATATTGTACCATTGGTAACGAAAATTTTGATGCACCTGCTGGAAACGCAAACGTATATTCTAAAATTTTAAAATCAAATACTAATGTTACTAGCTTTACAGATATTACGCCTACTAGCTTAACAGGTATACCCGTTTTAAATTTTGGACGTATTGAGTTAGGCGTTGCGCCAACTAATAACAATGTAATTTACGCATCGTGTGCTAATAAATTTAAATCTACTAACCGCGCTTCATCTACTACACAAGCTTTTATGGTGTCTTATGATGCTGGTAGTACTTGGGCTCTAATATCAATTGGCTCGGCACAGTTAGATCCTTTAGGAAATGGTGGTACAGCAGCTTCGGGCGATAAAGCACATTGTTTAACGGTTGACCCTTTTAATTCTGATAGAGTATTTATTGGTAGTTACCAGTTATATTCATGGACGCGTAACAACGGTAGCAATGCTAACCCTGTTGGAAATTGGCAAAAAATAGGTTTAAATTTTATACCAAACTTTCAATTATATATTCACGAAAATGTGCATGATGTTAAATTTACAACATCGGGTGGTTCTATTTCTAAATCATATATTGTAACAGATGCAGGTATATTCCGTTCGGTTGATAATTTATTAACCTTTCAACCATTTTACCAAGGTATAGTTACTGGGCAGTTTAATACCGTTAGTATTGAGCGCTTTCCGGTAGGTGTTATTCCTACAGCTAGTGGCAGTAGTGTTACGCCATATAGTGGTTTTATAGGTGGTACTAGCAATGCAGGTTTAAATTATTTTAGTGGTAGTTACCCAAGCGTAACCTTAGAAAACAGTTTTATTGGTGGCGAAGTAGATGCCGCCGAATTATCAAAAATATTACCAGGTGTGGTTTACGCTTCAACATCAGATGGCAAATTATACTTAAACTCCGACATTAAAACAGGTGCTTTTGCTCAAAAAGATATGATTAAAAATACATATAGTGGTAGCGTTCTTACAGCACAAGCGGCAATACCATTTGCAAATACTGCTTATTCAGTAACAGGTACTCCGTTTAAATTGTGGGAAAATTACGGACAACGTAATCCAACCCCCACCTTTACGCCAAACCCTGGCACGCCCGATAGCTTAGTGTTTTATAACGATTCGTTAAGATTTTCTTATTCGTTTTCAAGCGCAAGCACATTAAGCACCCAAACGTTATTTAACTTTTCGGCACCACGTCCAAATAAATTTGCCTTAATTGATATGGTAATTATTAGAACAGGTACCGTGGTATTACCTTCGGGAAACCCTCCATCTTTTACTGGAAATAATCTTAAACAAATACACATTGCTACTGTTGCAAATTATACCGCAAGCCCTGCAGCCCCAAACAATACTGTGCCAATTGTAGCGCCAATTCTTGCGCCGGTTATGGCCTACCAAGGTGGGGGTACGGTAACTACGCCACCCACATCAAGTATTTGTACTACTAATAATACTATTACGCTAAACCAAAGCACCCTAACCGATAACATTGCCGTTACTTTTTCTACGGCACCATACGCAAATTTTACAGCTACTACAACCAACCCAGGTTATTACCGTGTATTTTGTACGGTATTTTATAAATATAAGGTGAGCGATACTGTAAATATTATAGATAATACCATATCTACCAAAACAGCTACTTATACTGTTGTTGTTGATAAATATTTAAGTTGGAGAAATACGGCGGGTATTACAAGTACAGTAACTTCTGATATAAATGATATTATTCGTAAACGTAATACTGAAACAGTACCTTCTGCTTATTCGTCACGTATGGCTTTTGCGGGAATTCTTAACCGTATTTATGTAAGTACAAATCATTTAAGCTTAAACGATCCATTATCCTTTATTGCAGTGGGCGGTAATGGTGCGTTAACAGATGACAACACGGGTACTAAAACAAATTCTGTTATAACTATACCCGGTAAACCTACTATTTTAGAGTGGAGTAAAACAGGTTTAGAATTGTATTATGCTACTGATGATAACAAATTGTATAGAATTTCGCATTTGCATACTTTGTTAGATTCTACTGCCAGAAACTACAATGGTAAATTACATACAAATTACTTTAAATTTTTAGCAGCTGGTACACCTAACCCTAATTGCCCTTATCGTACTACCCTGTTAGGTACATTTACTAAACCAATTACAAGTATTAGTATTGCAGAAAGTAACACTTTAATGGCGCTTACTTTTAACGACCCAACAGGCACCTCTGTTATGACAAATACAGTTAATGTTAGCACATCTGATTTTAGTAATGTAGGCTTTACCTCAAGCACTGGTAATTTAGCGACTGCTTTAGGTGCAACTGGTTCTAAAGTAAATTGCTCGTTAATTGAAAAAACACCACCTTACAAAACTGCTTTTGTAGGTACTGATATTGGTTTATACTATACACCAGATATTACTGTAAATAACCCTGTTTGGTCTAACACCGTTAATGTTAATTTACCTACGGCTCAAATATTTGATATTAAGCAACAAACCTTACAAAACTTTGAGTGTTATAACTCTGGGCAAATATATGTAGCTACTAATGGGCGAGGTGTATGGTTAACTAATAATTATTTTGCGTCAAATGTAATTTCGGTAAAAGAAAACAGTAAAGATGCAAAAGCTGAAAATAATTTAAGTTTATACCCTAACCCAACTAATGGCGAGGTATTTTTAAATTTTAATGCTATTGATGGCGAAACAGCAACGGTTACTGTAATGGATATTACTGGTAAAGTAATGTTAACCCAATACTTAGGTAAATTATATACTGGTCAAATTTCAGCCTCAGTAGATGCTTCGAGTTTAACAAGTGGAATGTATATTGTAAATATAAATAGTACTTCGGGTATTAAACGTGTTGCTAAATTAGTGGTAACAAAATAGTTACATTTAAAAACTTACTTATACAAAAAAGGCTAAACATATTGTTTAGCCTTTTTTGTATAAGTAAAAGTAGGGTGTTTAAATAACTTGTAACAAGGTTCTAAAAGCCGAGTATTTATCTTTAAATTTTAGGGTATGTTCTTGCTGCAAGGCTGGGGCAAATTCTTTTTGATAACGTTCAATATCTGTCATTTCTAAAAATTTGTATTGGGCAGAATAAGTGTTGCCTTCGTCATTTACATACAATACTTTTAAAAGTTGACAATCAATAAAACAGCCAGTTTTCATAACATCTGGCATGTGAATTTCTTTCATCCAAGCTACCCATTGGGTAGTTACATCGCTGGCAATATTTACGGTTACGTTATAAATAAACATAGTATAATTTTTTTAATTAGTTAGGGTTACAATTTTTGCAGTTAGGAAACCAGGGCTCAATAACATCGGGTAATTTGGTTAAATGCGAGTCATCGTTTTGTACATTAATTTCGGTAAAAAAAAGTTTAGCTGCTTTGGTTAATTTATTTAAATAGTTAATCATTTCGGGGCTTAAGCTATTATTAAAACCTGTAAATTCTTTAGTGTCTTTTTTAGTTTTTACGAATAGTTTGTAGGATACAATTTTATTTTCTTTTGGGTTACCAAACCTATCTACAGCCATTAATTTAAATTCAGTATTATCAAATACTACTTTTACTAAATTACTTTCTCTTTTAACTTTAATGGTTTGTGGTTGTTGTGCAAAAGAAAAAGCAGCAGTTATTATAAAACATAAAAACAGTATTCTATTCTTTAAACAACATAGTAACATAGATTGAATAGTTTTTATAAAAATTATTTTACTAATTTCATTTCGTTTAATAAATAGCCTGCTCCTGCGTATTTATCAATCATCCATAAGGTAAAGCGCACATCTAACACAATATTACGGCAAAAGGCAGGGTTATAATTTATATCACTCATAGTACCTTCCCAATTTCTATCAAAATTTGTACCTATTAATTCGCCTTTGGCATTAATTACAGGGCTACCACTATTTCCACCAGTTGTGTGGTTACTCGCTATAAAAGCAATACGTAGTTTGCCATTTTTATCAACATAGTTTCCAAAATCTTTTTTATCGTATAGTTCTAATAAACGAGGTTTTACATAGTAATCTTCTATACCCATTTTATTTTTTTCTACTAAGCCATCAATGGTAGTATAATGTAAGTTTTGTACCGCATCTTTAGGTGAGTAATCATCAACCTTACCATAGGCTACACGTAAAGTGCCATTAGCATCGGGATAAAACTTTTTGTTTTTTAAGTTTTCGCGCAAACCTTTTACATACTCTTTTTGTAATTCGGTAATTTGTAATTCAAAATAATTTACTTGTGGTATTACTGTTTTTTGATAATATTTTAAAACATCGGTCGCTAATAAAAATAAAGGGTCGCGCTCATATAATTGATAATTTTTTTCAAAATCATCGAGCATTAATTTTGCTTTTTTATTATTTGTAAAATTACTATTGCTATATAAAAAATTAGCCACACTTTGTCCGTCGTTTTTGTAAGTAGTTAAAATAGAATCTAAATAAGGTGGGCGAAAAGCAGATTCTACATCCTGTGCGTAAATAGTTAACATAGCGGCACATAATTTTTTATCAGTTTCGGGGTTAATATTTTTAAAAGGTATAAGTGCTTTTGTATCGTTTAAAAGTTTATCAAATTTATTATCAAGCCCCACTTGTTTCTTTTTTAATTCATTAAATAAATTTTGAAAAGTAGATGCAAATTTAAAGCACTCAATACCCCACAAACACTCGGTAAAGTAATCATACTGTTTACTTAATGGTGCAAACTCTAAATATATTTTTTTAAATTGGTTTAATAAAGTGCTGTATTTTTCTTTTTTGGGAACATCGCCACTTATTGAATTTAAAAATTCTTGTTCTAATTGTTGTTTGCGTTGCACGGCGTTCGATTTTTTTAAACCTATCATTTCGCCACTCCATTTTTTATAATAGTTGGCAACACCTGCATAACGGGCAGTGTACATAAGGCGAATGGTATCGTTAAATTTCATATCGGCTTCCATAATGGCTAAACGTTTTTCGCGTAACTTTACTTTAATAGGGTCTTGTTGGTTCATTAACAAATCAACGGCATACGAGGTTAAATATTCTTGTGTACGGCCAGGGAAGCCGTAAACCATTGTAAAATCGCCTTTTTCGTAACCTTTTAACGAAATAGGAAATGAATGTTGAGGTACATACGGCACATTGTTTTCGCTGTATTCGTTGGGTTTATTATCTTTATTAGCATAAATACGAAACATACTAAAATCGGCATTATGGCGTGGCCATACCCAATTATCAGTTTCATCGCCAAATTTACCAATACTTTCAGGCGGTGTGCCTACTAAACGAATATCTTTAAACGTTTCGGTTATAAATAAGTAATATTCGTTACCGTAAAAAAACGGACGAATAAACGCATCGTATTGCGAATCTTTTTTTGCTTGAATCTCTAAATTTTTTATAGTTGCTTTTATAGCAGAATCTTTTTGAACTTCGGAGTAATTTGCTTTTAAATTTGCAATTACTTTAGTAGTAACATCTTCAATACGTTTAATAAATACAACGGTTAAATCTTTACAATATAGTTCTTCATTGGCTTTCATGGCCCAATAGCCATTTTTTAAATGGTCTTTATCAACGGTACTTAAGGCAGCAATTGAGCTAAAACCACAATGATGGTTGGTTAAAATTAAACCTTTGTTAGAAATTAATTCGCCAGTACAGCCACCGCCAAATATGGCAACTGCATCTTTCATACTGGCTTTATTAATGCTGTAAATTTGTTCGGCACTAAGTTTAAAGCCATTTTTTTTCATGTCTTTAATGTTTAAAGCTTCAATTAATTGAGGCATCCACATGCCTTCGTCTGCTTTAGATATAAAGGATGTAAGGGTTAATAAGATTAATAGTTTTTTCATTTGTAATATAAAAGTAAGATTTTTTTATAATTTATAATTTTTAATTTATCATTTTATAAATCCCGCCATTTTCATAGCCTCTAATAGAATGGCGCTATCTAACGGTATCTGTAAGGTGTTGCTTTTTGTTGTTGCTTTTTTTAGTAATAATGGGGCTTCGCGAATTTGTTTGGCGAAGGTTTGTATTTGCTTATTACGTTCGTTTCGTGCATAGTAGGTTTTTGGAGAGGTATATAATTCGTAAGCATCGTAAATAAAATTATTACCAAATTTAGGAAGGTTACCATCGCTGTACAACAACATAATTACTTGGTTACTTTCAATTTCTTGTTTTAAATCTAATTGCCAAACCTCTACTTTTTCGCCTGGTATTGGCGATGGAATCACTTTGTTGTAATAATACCAAAACTGCCCACCTGCAAAACATTGTTGTGGCAGGCCCATGTACATTTGGTCGTACCAATAACTATCGCTAATAGTTAGTACGCGTGTTGTATTTTTTAGGCTATCGTTTTCAAAGCCAATTTGTGGGTAGGCTAATTTCATGTTTTGATTGGGCGATGTTAATAAATTCATACTTTTTAAAACGTCGGCATCGCGGGTAGTACCAAGTGATGAATCAATGACTGTAATGTCTGTCCAGCCAATATTTGCTATATCTTTACCATGTAATTTTTCAATATGTTTGATGATGGTATCGCTGGCAATACAGGCACCGTAGTAACTCCAATGATGCCCAAATTTTGGAAACAATGCGTAAGGTGATGTTGGTTTTAATTTTTCGAAATACGTATATAAATCCAAATAGTTTACCTGCAATGTTTTGCTATTGCTTACAAATAAATTGTGGTTTGTGTTTTTAATTGGGTGTACGTATTTATTCTGCACTAACTCTCTACAATAAGCGCCTTTGCCTGGGGCATACACTAATAACAAATCAATTCCTTTTTTCTTTAAGGTATCTTGCACTACTTTTGCTTTTTGTAATAAGTCTGCAATTTTTTCTTCGGGCAATAAGTCATCGCCAAAGGCCGAGAAAATATAATTTTCGCTAAACACATAATCTTCTTTACCACTTACAAAACCATTAACGCGTAGTTGATGAAAGGCATTATAATAAAACTGATTATTTATACGTACCATTTTTTCTTTAAAGGCCCAATGGTCGTTATTATAATCTTCCATTTCGGTTTGATAAGAGCCATCAAACCAATTAGCAGTTGAAAATTTTGGCTTTTCATCATTAATAACTAAGCCTGATAAGTTTGGTTTGTTTTCTTTTTTTATAAAGGAAATAAATAGAGGTAAAGCAATGGCCATTAATGCTATAACACAATGTATAGAGTATGTTTTTGTTTTAGCCATTAAAATCTAAAATAAATAAAAGGGTTAAAATCTAAAGCAGACACAAAACTTAAAGAGATATAAAATAAAATAATACCACTTAATAAAGCCAGCCATTTACCTGAATTAGAAAATGTTTCGCCATACAAACGAAGTTGTATATTTTTTGTTTTTTGAAAAAGTGTGAAAAACGAAATAATAGTTGCCAAAATTGCCATAAACATAAAATCGTTATTTAAAGCAAATTTTCCATCATAAAAATTAAAGGCATACATTTGTTTTATAACGTGGGTGGCTAATTTTAAATCTTCGCACCTAAACAATACCCAGCCTGTAATAATAATAATAAAGGTAATTGGTATGGCAATAAACTTGCCCATTTTTGTAAAGGCTTTGCCTAAAAATAAACGTTCTAATACTAAAAATAAACCGTGGTAAGCGCCCCATAATACAAAATTCCAACTGGCACCATGCCACAAGCCACTGAGTAAAAACACAATTATTAAGTTGCGGTATAATTTTGCTGAAGATGTTTTATTGCCACCCAAAGGAATGTAGAGATAGTTTTTCATCCAAGTTCCTAAAGTAATATGCCAACGGCGCCAAAATTCGGTTATGCTGCTTGATGTATAAGGATTATTAAAGTTTTCGGGTAATTTAAAACCTATTATTTTAGCTAAGCCAATGGCCATATCGCTATAACCACTAAAATCAAAATAAATTTGAAAGGTATATGCTAATGCGCCCACCCAAGCTGCAGCGGTATCTATTTGTTCGGGGGCTAATTTAAAAACAGCATCGGCTTGCATACCCAATGTGTTTGCAATAATTGTTTTTTTAGCAAGGCCTAAGCAAAAAATCAAAAACCCACTTAGTTTAATATTAGGGGTGTAGTTTTTTTCGCGATTAGTAATTTGGTCAGCAATATCATTATACCGCACAATAGGTCCCGCAATTAATTTAGGGAATAATAAAATGTAAGTTTGGTAATGCCATACATTTTTTAATGGTTTGTGTATACCACGGTAAACATCAATAACGTAGGTTAAACTCTCAAACGTATAAAACGAAATACCAATGGGTAAGGCTACTTTTAGCCAAGTAACTTGGGTGCCCAACAACGCGTTAATATTCTCTATAAAAAAATTACAATATTTAAAATAAAAGAGTAAGCCTACATTTAAACACAGCGAAACAATTAAAAATTTAGTTTTAGCATTTTGTGTTTTTTGGTTGTGCATAGCATTAACCAAATAAAAATCTAAAAAAGTAGTAGCTAAAATAACGAGTATAAATTTTGGCCCACCCCAGCTATAAAAATATATACTGGCAATTAAAATTACCGCATTTTTAAATTTATGAGGTACTAAATGGTACAGTAAAATAAATACTGGCAAAAAATAAATTAAATACGTTATACCACTAAAAACCATACATTAAAAAGGTACACAAAAATAGAATTATTTTTGGGTTTTTAGGTTTAAGTTAAAATTATTTAAAGTATAGCCCTAAACAATAAAAATAAACCTCCCGATAACAGTATAGTTACTGGTAATGTTAATACCCAAGCCAGTAAAATATTGGTTATAGTACCACGTTGTAAGTTTTTTAAACCTTTTTTAGCAACCATACTTCCCATAATACCTGAACTTAGCATGTGAGTTGTGCTTACAGGTGCTTTATATGCTGTGGCTATTCCAATTCCAATGGCAGCAACTATTTCGGCACTTGCACCTTGAGCATAACTCATGTGTTGTTTGCCAATTTTTTCGCCAATTGTTTTCACAATACGTTTCCAACCTATCATAGTTCCTAAACCCAAGCAAATCGAAATCAGAATAATTACCCAATTTGGCGCAAATTCTACTAATTTTTTAGCACTACTAATTTCTTTTTTTAATAAAGTAGCATCTGCTTTAGATATGGCTACGTTTTCACTTTTTAATAATTTTTCGGCACCTTTTGTAATTTTAACAATGTCTTTACGTAATTCAAATCTATCTGCTTCACCAATAGCTTCAGCGTTTGTTTTACCTAATGTTGTAGCGCTAAAATGTTGAGTATGTTTTTTTACACTATTAAAATTTTTAAATTCTTCTTTTCCAAATTGAGAGGTATCAGTAGTTGAAATTAATTTTTCAATTACAATAACATTTGTATTTATGCTTTGTAAACTAATATTTTTATCTAACGAAAAATAGGCTGGCATAATGGCAATTAAAATCATCATTATTAAACCTACACCTTTTTGTCCGTCGTTTTGTCCATGAAAAAAACTAACCAAGCCACAGGTAAACCAAAGTAATATTCTGGTTGGTAATGGTGGCTTTTTGCCTGGTATTGGTTCTTTGTAAAATAAATCGTTTTTTACAAAGCGTTTAAAAACAAACATTATAACTATGGCTGCTGCAAAACCTGCAAAAGGCGATATTAGTAATGCCCAACCAGTATCTTTGGCTTTATCCCAATTTACAGCATTTCCGCCAATAGTACCCGGTAAAAAATAAAATGCTAAACCAATACCTAATATTGAGCCTATTAATGTATGAGAACTTGACGCTGGTAAGCCAAAATACCAAGTACCAAAATTCCAAATAATGGCCGATAGTAATAAGGCTAATATCATTGCTACCCCATGATAAACGTTACTATCAACTAACACCTCCATAGGTAATAAATTAACAATGCCCATAGCTACGCCAATGCCACCAGTTAATACTCCTAAAAAATTTAAACAACCCGAATAAATAACCGCAGCTGTGGGTTTCATGCTATTGGTGTAAATTACAGTAGCTACAGCATTTGCAGTGTCGTGAAAGCCATTAATAAATTCGAAAATACATGCTAATAATAAACATGCAATTAGTAATATGGCTAAGCCTGTTGTTAATCCGAACATAGTTTAATTTTTGTGTAAGGTTAATTTATTATTTTTTTGGTTATGTTAAGTTAATGTTAAGTTCTTAAAAACGGTATTGCATTCTTATAGTTAGTATATTGTCTTTTAGGTCTCTTGAGTAACCAGTAATTTTTGTAACTTCGTTTGTTACAATGTTATAGTTTAGCATAAATTTCACATTATTATCTAAATAAAAATTATATCCAAAACTTACGGAGGTGTACTTTATTTCGCCTTCTTTCATCCCATTTTTACCGTTTAAATCTGCCGATACAATTTTAGTATTTGGGTCGTAAAAATCATATTTAAACACTACCTCATGCTTTGATTTACCTATTCTTTGAATAAAATAAACATATCCTGCGTTAAAATTTCTAATATACATAGCACTAGCTGGGTTGGGCGTAAATTGAGGGCTTCTGGTATCATTATCTTTTCCTGTTTGAGTTCCCATAAAATATTCACCTCTTATTGTAGTTGTTCCAATTATACTTTTTATAGAAAACAATGCTTCAATACCATAATAAATTCTTGGTGCTTTTGTATCTTTAAACTTTTTATTAATTGTATCAGCAATCACCCAAATATTATTTCCTAAAGAGTCCTTAGTAATAGAATTATAAATTTTATTATTTTGAAGAGCAAAACCACCATTATAATATGATGTACCCAAACCATATCTTATTTTTTCATTTTTTGTGGTTTTATAAAATACGGCATGACTTATAAAATCTTTATATTTATCAAAATCTGTAAAACCATTTACGCCTGTAATACCAACTGCAGCTGTTGAACCTGCTGGAATTCCAGTTCCTGGAACCGCAATTCCTGTACCATTAAAAAAACCAGCATCTATTTTTAATCCATTCAGTTTATTACCCTTTGCTGGTTGAAAAGATGCCATAGCACCAATATCTCTTTCGTTTTGTAAAAAAGTCTGAGTCCATCTAGAGCGTTCAGGGCTTTCACGATCGGCTGATGAATATTGAATATCATATCCAAAGGGTCTATTCATTACGCCTCCACTAATTGAAAAAGCATGTAGCCAAGGGTCGGTATATTTGCCGTACATATCTGCCACATTCACACCTCTCTCTGTAGCATTAATTTGCAAAACATATTGAGAATTTTTTTGACCATATGTAAATTTTATTCGACCCCTTCTAATCATAAATCGATTATTAGAATTACTTGGAAAATCTCCGCCGTCAAGATTTTTAACACCCATTGTATCTGCAATTTGAAATTGAGCTTGTACCCAACCAGTAACTTTAAGATTTTTTAATACATCTACATCTTTTTTTAACCCAACTACAATTTTATTTAAGCTATCGTTATTAGGAATGTTACTAACCTCTTGAGCCACAAGCGTATTTATAGAAATAGCCGCAAAAAGAAAATTTATTGTTATTATTTTTATCATTAAAATTAATTTTTAGCAAATTAAATGTTAATAAATAAAATTAATATAAAATTAATGTTAAGTAATTGTTAAGTATTGAGATTAAACCAATCTATTTTATTTAATTAACTTTACCCAAATAATTAACTATGAGCAAAAAAATAATAAAAGTTGGAAACGTAGAGTGTGGCGCAAAAGATTTATTTTTAATTAGCGGCCCTTGCGTAATTGAAGACGAAAAAATAATGATGCAAACCGCCGAAAAACTAAAAGAAGTAGGCGAAAAACTAAATATTAAAATAATTTATAAATCAAGTTTTTTAAAAGATAACCGCAGTAGCCTTAGTTATTACGATGGTCCGGGCTTAGCGGCTGGTATTAAAATACTTGCAAAGGTAAAAGAGCAATTTGGTTTTCCGGTATTAACCGATATACACGAAAGCCACCAAGCAGCCCCTGCTGCCGAAGTGTGCGATGTACTTCAAATACCCGCTTACTTGTGTATGCAAAGCTCGTTATTAGTAGCGGCGGCAAAAACAGGCAAGGTTGTAAATATTAAACACGGGCAATTTTTAGCGCCTGATAATATGAAGCACCCCTTACAAAAGTGTATTGATAGTGGAAACGACCAATTAATTCTTACTGAGCGAGGTTATAGTTTTGGATATAACGATTTAATAGTTGACCCTCGTAGTTTTTACCATATGAACCAATTAGGTTTTCCTGTAGTGCACGATATTACGCATTGTGTGCGTAAATATGGCATACCAAGTAGCGATGCCAAAGGTGGTGCCCGCGAATTTTTACCAGTATTAAGCCGTGCAGGTGTAGCAAGTGGTGTTGATGGTGTGTTTATTGAAACGCATCCAAACCCCGAAAAAGCCTTGTGCGATGCCGCTTCACAACTTTGTGTGTACGATTTAGAAGAATTTTTAAAACCATTAATAGAAATACACAACTTAGTAAATAAATATATTTAGGCTTACATCCATCTGCTTTTATTACTCTCCCATTTATTAAAAATTAAACTATTTTTGTAAGCTAAATAATTTTATGTTACAACTTAATTACATTCGCGAAAACACAGCCGACGTTTTAAAACGCCTAGCCATTAAAAATTTTAAAGATGCCGAAACGATTATTAGTTCGGTGTTACAATTAGATGTTAAACGCCGTGCCATACAACAAAGTACCGATGCCGTTAAAGCCGAAGCCAACATCATAGCCAAACAAATTGGTATGTTAATGAAAGAAGGTAAAAAAGAGGAAGCTGAAAACTTAAAACTTAAAACAGGGCAATTAAAACAAAGCGAAAAAGAATTTGATGAGGAACTTGCAACTATCGAAAAAGAAATTCACGATATTTTAGTACAAGTGCCTAATACGCCACACTTAAGTGTACCAGCAGGTAAAACCCCCGAAGATAATATTACAATTTTAGAACATGGCACCATACCTACTTTATACGAGGGCAATACACCGCATTGGGATTTAACTACCAAGTATAATTTAATAGATTTTGAGTTGGGCGTTAAAATTGCGGGTGCTGGTTTTCCGGTTTATAAAGGCAAAGGTGCTCGTTTACAACGGGCCTTAATAAACTTTTTTTTAGATAGAGCCACTGCACAAGGTTATTTAGAAGTACAACCACCAATAGTTGTAAACGAAGAGAGTGGTTATGGCACAGGGCAATTACCCGATAAAGAAGGGCAAATGTATTTTATTGGCGAAGATAAGTTATACCTTATACCCACTGCCGAAGTGCCTATTACCAACCTTTACCGCGATGTGATAGTGAAAGAAATCGATTTACCTATAAAAAATTGTGGCTACACACCTTGTTTTAGACGCGAAGCAGGAAGTTATGGTAAAGATGTGCGAGGCTTAAACCGCTTACACCAATTTGATAAAGTAGAAATTGTGCAAATAGCCCCGCCCGAAAAAAGCTACCAAATACTAGAAGAAATGCGCGATTACGTGGCCGGCTTACTAAAGGAGTTAGAATTGCCTTTTCGTATTTTAAAACTGTGTGGTGGCGATATGAGTTTTGGTAGCGCCCTTACTTACGATTTAGAAGTATATAGTGCTGCACAAAGCCGTTGGTTAGAAGTAAGTAGCGTTAGTAATTTTGAAACCTTTCAAACCAACCGTTTAAAATGTAGGTATAAAGATGGTACTGGTAAAACGCAATTGGCGCACAGTTTAAACGGTAGTGCTTTGGCATTACCCCGTATTGTAGCCGCTTTGTTAGAAAACAATCAAAGCCCAAAAGGCATTGTTATCCCCAAAGTATTGGTACCTTATTGTGGCTTTGAAATAATTGATTAAAATGAAAAATTATTTTTTATTTTCCATTTTCTATCCTCTATTTTGCACTCTATTTTTTTCTTCTTGTACTAACAGTAACGAGCAGGCTAAACAAATAAAATCGTTAGATAGTATTAGCGGCGCTTTAAATCAAAAAGTAATTGAACTACAAAAAATAGATACACTTATTTTAGAAAAAGCCTTAACCAAATTTAATAATTACAAGCAATTTATTAAGCAAAATATAAACGATACGGTTACAAAAAAAGAAGCCGATGCGGTGCAACAATTTTTTGCAAGCGGCACTATCCTTGAGAATTTTTTTATAAACAGAAAAACTATTTTAGCGCGTGCACAACTGGTAAACACACAGCTTACTAAATTAATGTTAGATATTAACCAAAACACAATTGAGCAAAAACAATTACAAGAATTTACCTTTGCCGAAAAAGAGCAAGCTAACGATGTAATACAAAAAAGCTTTTTACAACAACAACTTTTTAATACCAATTTACAGCAATTTAAAAACGCTTTACCCTTGGTTGAAGAATTAATAAAAACCAAAAACAATGGGCAATTACCCACCATTGTAAAAGACACTATAGCATTGTAAATGGCTATTAATTTTTATAACGAAAACATTGAATTTGTTTTAAAAAACAAAACCAAATTAAAAAATTGGATTAAAACAATTGCACACCTCGAAAAAAAAGTAGTTGGGCCACTTAATTTTATTTTTACAACTGATGAAGAGCTTCTTAAAAAAAACATACAGTTTTTAAAGCACAGTACTCTTACCGATATTATAACCTTTGATTATAGCGAAAAAAACAAAATTAGTGGCGATATTTTTATAAGCGTTGAACGTGTAAACCAAAACGCAAAAAAATTTAATGTATTAGTTGATGAAGAGCAACATCGCGTAATTATACATGGCGTATTACATCTGTGCGGCTATGGCGATAAAAGCCCTGCCTTAGCTTTAAAAATGCGTAAAAAAGAAAACTGGGCCCTAAAATTATACCAGTAATGGTAGCATTTAAAATTTATCATTTGCCACCCCCTCATTAAAACCCTACGCTCACTCATTCAAAGCCTAAGTATTTGTTTGTTTAAAATTAGTTTATTATCTTTACCCTAACTAATGTTATTGGTTTAAATTTAAAACTAAATAAAATGAAAAAGTATTTAATAGCTACAGCAAGTATAGCGCTTACACTTACCTTAGTATTTGTAGCGTGTACTAAAAAAAATAATAGTAATGCTATTACTCCCACTTATAAAGAAGAGGCTAATGGCACAGGCGGTAACCCCCTTAAAAACGATGTTACTGTAACGGGTAATACTACTCCATTAACCAACCCTGCCAGCCAAAACTCAAGTATTAACACAAGCAGTGGCTTTTTATATCCTTCATGTGCTTCTACAAATAGTACATCTATAAAAGCAGTAAATGGTAATGTAGATGTAACGGTTTCCTTTGCTTCGGTACCTACTAATGGTATTTATCAAGTAGCGCCAAGCGTAGGCAGTGGCTATTGCACGGTTGTAGCAAACAATGCCCCTAACCAACCTGCTGGTGTAGTTTGGAATGGTAAATCGGGTACAGTTACTGTATCTACAACCACAGCTGGTATTAGCTTAATATTAAACTCTGTAACCTGTGTACAACCTACGTTTAATTTTCCAACAGTTACCATTAGTGGTAATATGAGTTGTAATTAATTATATTATTTTTTTAAATAAATAAAAGGAGTTGGCTTATATACCAACTCCTTTTTTTAATTTAGCATTTGCCTTTCTCTTTTAATTTAGATTGATTCCTTTGTTGCGATGAAGAGGGCTTGTATAGCCATAAATAGGGAGGCACGAGTAAAGTATTTTTTTAGTTTAGAGATTGCTTTACTGCGTTTGTAATAACTCCTAACAAGGTTCTTAATTTTTTTATTTAACCCTAGGGGTATTCTTCTAAAACATAATTGTTTGTGCTAAGCTTAAATTAAAGATGAGGGGGTAGTGAGTTTAGCTTTTAATTATTTTGTTACTTCAAATTAATACACCTTCATTATTATAATGGTTTAAAAGTATATACCGTTGGGTAATTCGTTTATATTAAAAGTGGCTTCATTAGTTTCTTCAACTACCGTTTTGTTATACACTATTTAGTACAGTAATACTAGCTATACCTATGGTAATTGTGCCTACACCTATGGTAATTGTACTTATAGCTATGGTAAAAAAACTGCCCTTATAGTTTTGGTTTTATTGGGGTATTTAAGCTAACTCTACACTATATTTTTTCATAAAATCTAAGGCTACATTTACCATATTGGCACTACCTATAAACAAAGGAGTGCGCTGGTGTAATTCTTTTAAATCAATATCCATAATACGTTTACTACCTGTACTGGCTTTTCCACCCGCCTGTTCAATAATAAAAGCTAAGGGGTTGCATTCATAAAGTAAACGTAATTTACCCTTAGGCGATTTTGTAGTGGTAGGATAAATATAAATACCGCCTGTAATTAAATTACGATGTATATCAGCCACACCGCTTCCAATATAACGGCTAGAGTAGGGGCGAGTACTTTCTTTATCTTCTTCTTGACAATATTTAATAAACTTTTTTACACCGTCGGGAAAGTGTAAATAATTACCCTCGTTAACCGAATATACATTACCATTTTGTGGGGTTTTCATGTTTGGATGCGATAGGCAAAATTCGCCAATGCTGGGATCTAACGTAAAACCATTAACGCCTTTGCCAGTTGTGTAAACTAACATACAGCTGCTACCGTAAATAATGTATCCTGCGGCAACTTGCTCAGTACCACGCTGCATAAAATCTTCTAAAGTGCCAGGGCCGTTTAGCGATATACGACGATAGATAGAAAAAATAGTACCTACCGAAACGTTTACATCAATATTTGAAGAGCCATCTAAAGGATCCATAGCTACCACATAACGGGCATTTTTTGATATTTCAGAGTCTATTGGAATAATCTCATCTGTTTCTTCACTGGCAATGGCACAAACTTCGCCACCCGCCTTAAAAGCAGCTATAAATTGTTCGTTAGCAAACACATCTAATTTTTTTACTTTTTCGCCTTGTATGTTTGTTTCGCCTGTTTCTCCTAGTATTTCAACCAAACCTGCTTTTGAAACCTCGCGATTAACAATTTTGGAGGCAATACCAATATCGCGCAATAAGCGGCTTAACTCGCCTTTTGCAAATGGAAAATCGGATTGTTTTTCGATTATAAATTGACCTAATGTTTTCACTGTCATTATTTTAAATTTTAGTAATAGTTAGTATTAATTAAACCAAGTTTAATTTACTCAAATGTAAAAAAAATGCTTGAAAATGGAAATAAAAGATGTTAGTTACTAAAATCTTCTGATAAAAACTCTTTCCAATCGCTGAGGTTAGCAATTACTTGTAATTGGCGGTAATGGTTATGAAATTTAGTTTCATCTTCTAAAGCATTAAGGCTATTAATGCGATATTTATCAAAATTAGATAAGGCAAATTTTTCTTCAGCCGATAATTTTACACCACTAAATTCTTTATCGCGTAAATCATTAATACTAGTAACTAAACCAGTAGATTTTTCAGTTATTAATTTTGATATAAGTTCTGTATTCAATTTCACGTGTAAATATAAAGGCTTTAAAGTTGTTTTTTATAAGTTTTAGATTATAGTACTAACAATTACCTGTTAATTATACTTAATTTTAGACGAGCATATTTTTAAGCCCCAATATGAAGCTTGTTTTTACAATTTTGTTGAGCGTACTATTTAGCTTTTTTATAAAAAGCCAAAAGCTTTCGAGCTACGAAAAATGCTGGGCTATACAGCACCCCTTTGCTGCAACAAACGTTAAAAAAATAAGTAAACGTTGTTTTAAAATTTACAATAAAATTATATTTAATAAAGAGTTAGATGCCTATAGTAATGGCGGTACCTTAGATGCTTTTAGGCATGTATTTTTTATGGCCGCTTTTGCTCAAAAAATAAAAGTAAAAAAACTTAGTAAATTAGGTATTGCCCACGAAAAAGGCAATTATAAACAGTATTTAAAAAACGAGTTTGAAAACAACGAATTACCTGATAGCATAGCAACTGTAATGGATTTAAAAAATAATACTTTGGGTTTTTTTATTGCACAAAAGCATAAAACTAAAAGTTTAGAAGAACTAGCACAAGTAGTTATTATGGCTATTAAAAATGGCGAGGCTGTAATTGTTAAACGCAATAAAAGCGGTAATTATATTGACTGTATCGGAAATATTATTGTGTTTACTACAAAAAAATGGGTAACAGCAAAGTGCTTGGTGGCATCAAATAATTAATTTTGCAATTTGCTAAGCATACCAAAATCGTATTTTAATTTTACTATGCGCATAGTTTTATTAATGCTATCACGTATAATAAACGAATTTAATAAACCATTGTTACTATCGGCTACATAACTTACTTCTTTTAAAAGCACATTGTTTTTAAATTGTTTTTCGGTAAGTAATTCTTTTTTAGCATCAAATTCGTAGGTGCGTTTTAAGATCACATCATTATTGGCATTTCCTTTAAACTGGGCACTGCTCAAACGGTTGTTTTTGTAGGTAAAGTTTTGTTCCTGCACAATCCAACTGGCAGCGGTATAGTTTTCAAATACCATTTTTTTATTACCTAAACTATCATAGTTTGTAATTTGTTCTTTATACGAACGATTTTCGTTATTAAAAAAAGTACATTTTAATTGCCCACTACTATATTTTTTGTACTGAAAACTATCTTCACTTAATAATACTTGGTTTCCTAAAATAAAAATAGATTTATCTTTACTATTATTGGTTTCTTTAAAGCGTAACTCTTTTGTTAATTGATTGTTTTCATTATATCGGTAATAGCGGCTTTCGTAATAGTTAGCCCCATCGTGGTAGCGTTTTAATTTTAATAAATTGTTTTGGTAAAAATAAGATGTACTAATGGTATCGTAAACATAATCGTTAATAAAATAACTATTGACATTATTAATTCTTTTTCGTCCCTTATAAACTGTACCAGTAGAAATTTGACGCTCAACTGTTTTTACAATGGTGGTGTAATAATAACGGGTTATAAGGCCATTGGTATCAAATTCATAGGTTTCAATTAAATTTTTATCTACTACGGTTTCAAAATCTTTTTTATCTACAATTTCAAAAGTTATTTTTTTAATGTTTTTAGTTTTAATTACTTCGGGGTTAAAACTGTGTTGTTTTTCAAAAGCGGTTTCGGGGCTTGGTAATAATACCTGGGCACTAACTGTAATTTGTAAAAAACACGCAATTAAAAGTGTTAAATTTAAATTTATGTACAGTTTAATTTTCATTTGTGTGTTGTAGGTTAAAAATCGTATTTATTAACGCACATTTATTAGGCTTTTAAAAATTTGTATTAACATTGTTACCAACATTATAATATTATTTTAGCTTATTAAAATTTAGTTAGGTTTTAATTTTTTTTTGTAACTTAGGTTAATGTTAATAACACTAAAACGTGTATTGTTTTTTCTAACATTTATATATGCTATAAATGGCTATGGGCAACAAACCAAGTTTGTACCTTTTGTAATTAAAACAAGCTTTAGTGTAGCCACCAAACCATTTTTATTCATAAATAATGAAGGTTTACCATTTTACTTGCAAACAAATTATTGCTTTGCTAAACAAAGTCATCAAAATAAAAAACCTATTTTTTGCCGTATGGAAGATAAACTTTACAAGCGTTTAAACGTGTGGGTAGTATTTAGGGCTGGTAGCGATGATGCTTATAAAAAATTAATTGAATTGCCTTTAATTTATGATAAACAGTAATTAAACAATTGGTGGTGGTACATTCATAAACAAAGCGGCTAACTCGGGCTGTGTATCGGCAGCTAACCAATTTGCTAATCCATTTTTCCAAACTAAACTTGTTTTATTTAATTGTCCACTTGCTGCCATTGCTTGTAATTGTTGTAAATTAAAAGGCCCTGCTTGCGCACCATTTACTACTACATGAAACTGTATAATTGGCGGCGGCGGTGGTACCGTACCGTTTGTTTGATTGTTCATTCCCGTTTGGTTAAACATATTTGTCATCATATTGCCCATGCCCATACCTACGCCCATGCCAATACCTGCGCCACCCAAACCTTGGTTATTAGCGGCATCTTTAATTGCGTTAGCGGTATTAAATTGTGCTAGTTTATTCATATCAATAGCGTTTAAACGCGAGTAGTTAAATATTTCTTTTTTTAACTCATCAGGCATACTCACATTTTCTACTAAAAACTTAGTAATGGTTAAACCATATTCTAAAAAATCGGTATTTAATTTATCTTGCCCTAATTTAGAGAGTTCTTCCATATTGGCAGCAAATTTTTCTACTGGAATATTACCTTCTCCTACGGCATCTGTAAATTTGGTAACAATCATACTGCGTAATTGTTCGGCTACTTCATCGGTTGTAAAGCTTTCGTTAGTACCTGCAATTTCTTTAATAAATTTAGCAGCATCGGTAACTCTAAAGGCAAAACTACCAAAGCTGCGTAATTCAATAAAGCCAAAACGCACATCGTTTAAGGTAATTGGGTTTTTAGTGCCCCATTTTTGATCAATAAATTGTTTTGTGCTAATAAAAAAAACATCAACTTTAAAGGGACTATTAAAACCAAATTTCCAACCTTTAAGCGTTGAAAGTATGGGCATGTTATTTGTAGTTAAATCGTACATACCAGGCTGAAACACATCGGCAATTTTACCTTCGTTCATAAATACAGCTACTTGGCTTTCGCGTACAGTAAGTTTTGCACCATTTTTAATTTCGTTTTGGTATCGTGGAAATTTATAAACAATGGTATCTTTTGTATTATCAACCCATTCAATAATATCTATAAATTCGTTTTTAATTTTATCAAATAATCCCATAATTTTTTTTGTTTTTAGTTAAGTAAATATAAATATTATTTTTTATTTTCAGTTATTAAAAAATACTAAATTTTTGTAAAACAAGTAAATACTTATATTTACCATTAATACAAACTATATTTAAAAATGTTTAGTCAACTTAAAACCATAGACCGTAATTTATTACTGTATATTAACCAGCATAACAATCCTTTTTTAGATACACTCATGTGGGGTTTTAGCAGTATAATACCAACCGTTGCACTTATTTTAATATTTGCATTTTTGTTTTATAAAAAATTTGGGCAAAAAAAAGTTGTTGAGTTTATTTTGGGCTGCGTTGTTGTTTTTGCCTGTGCCGATTTAAGTAGTAATGCTATAAAGCACGCTGTTAAGCGCTATAGGCCTACACATAATTTAGAGATTAAAGCGCAAATTCATAAAGTGAATAATTATGAGGGGGGTAAATATGGCTTTTTTTCAGGTCATTCGGCTAATACCTTTGCTATTACTACGTTTATTTTTTTATGCGCTACATGGATACAGCGAAAAAAACGATTGTTATTTTTTATTTATCCGTTAATTGTAGTGTATAGCCGAATGTACTTAGGCGCACATTACCCAAGCGATATTTTTGTAGGGATGATAGATGGTGTGTTTTTTGGCATTTTGGTGTTTTATATTTTTAACAACTACTTTTTTAAATTAAATGAAGTACACACTACTAATAATTAATTTATTTATTTGTTTTATTGTAAAAGCGCAATTACCAAATACTGATATTTGGTTGTTTAAATTACAAACTAAAAAGCAAGTTATAAGCATTAAATTAAGCAAAAACATTACCAATAGAAATGGATATGATAACCAACCCTGCTTTAGTGCCAATAGTAAAAAAATATATTTTGTAAGTATTAAAGAAGATAAACAAGCCGATATTTATTATTACGATTTAGGTAGCAAAAAAACAATTCAACTTACTAAAACGCCAGAAAGTGAATATTCGCCCACAGAAATGCTTGATAAAAAAAGTATTACCTGCGTTACAGTATTAAAAGATAGTTCGCAGGTAATACAACAACTAACATACAATAAAAATGATTTAATATGCAAAACAACGCAAATTATTAATGCCGATTCGGTAGGTTACTTTACTTTTTTAAATGCCGATACTATTATTTATTACAAATTAACACAACCACACAGCCTACGTTATTATTGTAGTTCAACTAGCGAAGATAAATGGCTGGGCTACCAACCCATTAGAGGTTTTAAAGCTATAAATAGGCATACATTAATTTATGGTTTAAAAGATACAGCAAAAGTTACCTTTTATAAATATGATTTTATATTGCATAAAAGCGAAAAATATTGTGACTATAATTCAACCAACGAAGATATAATTTGGCATCCACAATGGGGTTTATTAAAATCAGAAGGGCTTAAAATACTTCGCTTTGATGCTACTAAAAATGAATGGCAATTACTTTTTGATTTAAGTACTTATGGTCTAAAAAAAATTACGCGCTTTAATTTTGATCTAAAAAATAATTATTTAACGGTAGTAGATAATTTATAAACATGAATTACGAAATACAGATAGAAGATTTTTTATTCAGCAACGATAAATTAAAACTACAAATACCTGTTATTCATAATTACCTGGCCAATGAAAGTTATTGGGCAAAAAATATTCCGCTTGAAATATTAAAAAGAGCCATTGATGGTAGCTTGTGTTTTGCGATTTATGATAATACCACGCAAATAGGTTTTTGTAGGGTAATAACAGATAATGCCACTTTTGCTTATTTAGCAGATGTATTTATTTTAGAAGCCTACAGAGGTAAAGGCTTATCAATTCAATTCATGCACTATGTATTTGATTATCCAATGTTAAAAAAGTTGCGTCGTTTTATGTTAGCCACAAAAGATGCGCATACATTATATTCAAAATTTGGCTTTACGCCACTGTTAACGCCTGATAGATTTATGGAAATAAAACCTTTTGAAAGTTACTAAGCATGCTGGTAGCTTTAATATATTTTGCGCTTATATTAATATTAATTTATAAAACTAATTTTTTTGGTATTATAAAAGATAACGATATTTCGGCCAAAACATTTACACTGTTATTTTTTTTTAAAGCTTTAGCCATACCTATTTTTTATACTGTTTACCAGCATTTTTATGGTGGTATAAATAATTTTGATTCAGGTAATTTTTATCGTAATGCAAAAACCGTTAATGAATTTGCAAGTACTAACTTTTTAGAATATTTAAAAATGATGTTTGGTTTGCAAGACGATAACGAGGGATCATACGTGTATAATACCTGCCTTATTTATACCAACAATTGGGATAACGGGCAAATTCGTGATTTTTTTTATAACGATAATAGAATTGTAATTCGTATTCATTCTCTATTACATTTTATTGCTTTTAACTCTTACTTTGTACATGCTTTATTTAATTGTTTTTTAAGTTTTATTGGTATTGTTTATTTATACAAAGCACTAAAACAATTTTTTGTAAATAAATATATTTGGGTATTATTAACTTTGTGTTTTTTTCCTACACTTTGGTTTTATACAGGAGCATTACTAAAAGAAGGTTTAACACTGTTTTTTTTAGGTTGTGGCATTTATCAATTAAATAAAATAGGCTTAAAAGAATATAAATTCACCTCTATTTTATTTTTAATATTTATAGCTTTTATAGCTTTTCTTTTAAAGCCTTATATATTACTGTTTTCGTTTATGTGCTTTACATTAATTTTTAAAATTTATTATTCAAAAAAAATAAATAATAAATTATTAGTTTATTTTACAATTATTTTAGTGGGTATTATATCTACAAACGTACTATCGTTATTAGTAAAAAATAGGTCGCTTTACACCGTGGCTATAAGCAGGCAAAGGGTATTTGCCGATGCTTCAACAGGGGGTATTTTTTTAAAGAATAGTAAAAAATTTATTCGTTTAAATTACGATACTAGCTTGGTTAAAAGAGTACCAGCTATGCCAAATGTATATATCATAAAATTAAATGTGCCTTTTAAGTATTGTGAACTCTCCCACATAAAAGATACATTAATATGCTACGCAAATAAGGATACCTTAACACAGTATGATTTAGATTTTAAAATTGCTAAAAGTGGGTCTAACGTTAAGTTACCAAACTCATTTTTAAAATTAAGCATGTTTAGTTTTTATTACACATTGGCTTACCCTTTATTTTTTAATGCAAAAAATAGTTTACAACTTATTGCTTCGTTAGAAAATATAGTTATCATTCTGTCATTACTTATTGTTGGTGTAGGATTAATAAAATCTAAAAAAAATAAATTTATTCCTGTTGCTTTAATTACAGTTGTATTTTTTGTATGTTATTTAATAGGGATTACAACGCCAAATAGTGGGGCAATTGTTCGCTACCGAAGCTTAGTAGTTATTTTTATTTTATTATCGGCGTTGTATTATTTGCCAATATTTAAAAAAAATAATTAAGGTGTTTTAAAAAAATAATTAAGGTCTTCTTTCAAAAAAACTAAAACCATTTTTTGAGTATAATTTTTTAAACGTAAGATTGGTAAACATTTCTTTTTCGTCCTGTGTTTTTGTAACGATGTAAACAGGTCTATCAATTTTTCCATTCTTCATCCACTCAGCATTAGCGTTAGCAAAACTGCTGTAACGCGAGTGCCCTAATTTTTCGTTACCTATTAAAAATTCTTCAATGTCTTTTAATTGATTTGGGTTTGTATAATCTGATGGTAATCTGTTACTATAAAACAAATAGGCATAACTTTTAAAGCGATGGGTTTCAACATAACATTTTTTTGTAGAACAATTTTTATAAAACTCAATAGCAGCGTGTTGGGTATATTGTTCAACTTTTGGTATTACTAAAATTATTGCAAAATAAATAAACAACACATAGCATACTAAGCTATAATACATTAATTTATTTTTTTGTTTAGTAATTGCCATAAATAAAAGTAAACTACCTACAAAAAAAATAACGCCTACAATCCACTCCACACCTGTCCAATTTACGTTTGCTTTTAAATTTTCTTTTGCAAAAACATCATCAATTAAATTACTATTTATGAGTTTATCTTTAAACAAATTAAAAAAGCCAACAACCACAAATAAAGCAGATATTAAAAAGGAGATCGCCCAGTAAATTACCTTTAAGTAAGAGGTTAGTTTGAGTTGATTAAAAAATAAAGTTAAGCCCATTGCTGAAACAAAGGTAATTGGAAAGTAACATAGCGAAGAATAGTGTACAATTTTTGTTTTTACAATAGAGAATAAAATAATTACCACCCAAAATAAAATAAGCATTATTTTTTTAAATAAAAGTTGGTAGGGGGTAAGGCCTTCTTTTTTTGAATAAGAAGCAATAAATATTAACGAAGCGGGAAAGCAACCTAATAAAAGCACAATAAAATGATAAATAAAAGGGCCGCCATGCCCAGCATCTTCGGTTTTAAACAAACGTATTTGGTAGGTAATAAATTCTTTAATTACATTTTGATTTCCTCTTAAAAATTCTACCAAAAACCAACTACCACTTACTAATAAGGTTGTAATAATAAATAACCAAAGCGATTTTGTTTTTAATAATAATAACGATTTACTTAAAATAAAATACACCAAAAATAATAATGCTACAATTACCAAAGCGGCATAGCCTTTTGTTAAAACAGCTAAGCCCAAACAAACACCTCCAAATAAAGCATTTAACAACTGTTGTTTGCCATTTGGATTATTTATAAATTGAATGCAATTATAAACCGAAATAAAAATAAAAAGGTTAAACCAAGGATCTATTAACCCCGATTTAAAATACAAATGTGGTAAAAGTGTTGCTGTATAAAGCAAGCACCAAATAATTCCAAATTTTTGTGAATGAAATTTTTTACCAATAATAAATAAACTAAGCAAGGTAAAAATACTACACAATGCATTTGGTAAGCGTGCTGCAAATTCGTTAACGCCAAAAACATTCATGCTAGCAGCTTGCATCCATATAAACAGAGGGGGCTTTTCCCAAAAGGGGCGGTAGTTTAATTGTACTTCGGCATAATTTTTAGAAATAATCATTTCGCGGGCACACTCTGCAAAATTTACTTCGTCCCAATCAAACAACGGGCAATTACCAATAAAAGGTATAAATATTACTGCTGCAATTAAAGCAATTAGTAAACCAACACTATAATTATTTTTTAAAAAGCTAATAATTTAAATTTTTTAATAATGGTTTATTTAGTTTGCCTAATTTATTTTTATAAATAAATATATAATAAAACAGCAAACTAAAACTTGTACCAATAATACTGCCAACAATAATATCTACCAACCAGTGTTGCGATAAATAGGTGCGACTAAAGGCGGTTAATAATGCCAATAAAAAAAATAAAAGTTTTATAGAATTATTATTAGAAAAAAAAACTAAGCACATAAAAATAGCAAATACTTGCGTTGAGTGGCCACTAGGAAAACTATTGTGAATGTGCATATGCTCTCCCACTACATATTTTATGGGGCTGTGGTTGTACCATTTAAAAACAAAAGCGGGGCGCATAATTTCGTCATAAAAACAAAATTTTAAAAGTGTAGATGTTAAAGTGGATAAAATTACCGAAACAGCTGTGTAAATGCCTAACCTTATATTATAAACTAAAATTAATACTACTAAAATTGGAGCCACAGTTCCATCACCCAAATAAGTAATATAAAAAAAGAAAGTATCAATAATTTTATTACCAACTATTTGATTAATATAAATATGAATAGTTGATTTATCATAACTTAATAAAAAATAAATAGATGTAAAAATTACAGCAATGTAAATTAAAAGTATAAGAGCATTATTTTTTAAAAAATATTTCAATTAATGTTGGTTTTTAGCTTCGTTCCAGTATGTATCTAATTCTTCTAATTTACAATCGGCAATTTGTTTACCTTGTGCTTTTACTTTTTTTTCCATATAACCAAATCGTTTAATAAATTTTTTATTGGTTTGCTCTAAAGCATCTTCAGGATTAATATTTAAAAAACGCGCATAGTTTATTAACGAAAATAGCACATCGCCAAATTCTTTTTCGGCCAAAGTTTGGTTTTTGTTTTTTATTTCAGCATCAAATTCATTTAACTCTTCTTTTACTTTTTCAAACACTTGCGAGGGTTCGTCCCAATCAAAACCAACGGCACGGGCTTTTTCTTGTATGCGATAGGCTTTTAATAAGGCGGGCATGCTATTTGGTACACCGCTTAATACACTGGTATTACCGCCTTTTTCGGTTTGTTTTAGTTGTTCCCAATTTTGTTTTACTTGCTCTTCGGTATCGGCTTTTACGTTGCTATAAATGTGTGGGTGGCGGTAAATTAATTTTTCGCATAATCCATCTATAACATCTGTAATAGTAAAAGTATTTGTTTCGCTGGCAATACGGGTATAAAAAACAATATGTAATAAAATATCGCCTAACTCTTTTTTAACTTCAGTTAAATCATTTTTTAAAATGGCATCGCTTAGTTCGTATGTTTCTTCAATGGTAAGGTGTCGTAAACTTTCAATAGTTTGTTTTTTATCCCATGGGCATTGCTCTCGCAATTCATCCATAATTTTAAGTAAGCGTAAAAATGATTCGGCACGATTATCCATAGCTTGTAAATTTAATAAATAATACTAAAGGTATGTTTTATTAAATTAAGTTAAATATTTATAGCATAATAGTTTTTTATAATATTGAATAAAAAAAGCTGTACGGTTTGTACAGCTTTTTAGTTGTAAAAGTATTAAATTATTTATTGTTTTAGCATTTTTTTAGCTTCAATAGTTTTGCCATCAATAATTAAGCTTTACCGTTTGCAACAAACTTATACTGTAAATGTAATACCCTTATCAATTATACAAATTACCCGAAATACCAAATTATGTACTAGAAGTTTCAGGGCAAACGCATCTTAATTTTTTAGTATTTTGATTATGTAGTCGTTATTCTATCCAGCATCGAGTCTTTTGCCTTTCACATTTCTTTTTTTAGATTTCTCATTCGTTACTAAATTCAAGGCTATTCGGTTTAAAGCGAAAAAATTTTGAACTGCATTTTCATTTGTGTTTATGTCTTCGTTAAAGGCTACATCAAGTACCTAGTGCAAATTGTTTTCTACCGCCCAATGGTCTCTGATAATTTGTTGTAATACTTTTGCGTTGGGCTTAGCACTGCTTATATAGAAACGGGTTTGTTTTTGTTCTTGTTGTGTCGATTTTAGATAACGTGTTGATTCAAGCACTACAATACATTTTAGTTTCGTCCATCTTTCCTTATTCTCAACATGAGACAAATCTGTAAATACTTTACACACTCTTTTTTCAACACGCCCATTCCCAACAGAGTAACGTAATAAAGAGTAAATATACTTTTTGAGAAAGTACAAAAAAAAGACATTGAAGAAATAGCAAGATTATACAAATTTTTAATGAACGAATTATTGTTGTATAATAAGTTGTTGGTTTTAAAGTGTTTTTAATCTCACTATTAAATCATCTTTACTTTTCCTTGTAACATTTACTTTTTCACCGTTACTCATTAAAGTATAATAGCCGTCAGAAATTATAAATTTTGTAATTTCATTTAAATTTATTATGTGCGAATTATGACATCGATAAAAACTACGTGGGTCTAATATATTTTCAAATTGTTTTATGTTTTTTGATACTGCGTGCCTAGATCCGTCTTTCATGTATAAAAAGGTATAACTGCCCTCAGCTTCAAGTCTAATTATTAAATCTTTTTTTATCATTAAAATGCCATCACTTACAGCTATCTCAAGAACATTTCGTAAAGATTGGTTAATAGTTTTAGGTTCAGAGTCCAATATATGTTCTATACAGGTTTTTAATTCTACTTTATCAATTGGTTTTAGAAGATAATCAAAAGCTCTAAGTTTAATAGCTTTTATTGCGTGTTGAGGGTGAGCTGTAGTAAATACCAATTTAAAATCTTTAAAATTTATTTTTTCTAAAAGTTCAAAGCCTGAGTACTTTGGCATTTGAACATCTAAAAACAAAATATCTGGTTTATGAAAATTAACAAGTTCAATCCCTTTTTCGGAAGATGTAGTTGTTGCAACAATGTTTAAATTCATTTGTAAACGTTCTATCATTAGTTTTAAAATGTTAACGCCTGATGATTCATCATCAATTATAATTATTTTACTCATTTGTTTTTTCAATTATTGGTATGGTTATTTTTACAATAGTACCGGCATTTTTTTCTTTATCAATAATTATTAATTTATAAAAATTATTATATTTTTTATTCATTAACTGCAAACGTTGCTCAATAAAATTAATAGCTAAAGATCGACCCTCTCGTTTTTTGTTTTTAAGTTCATTATGCCTGCCTATTCCGTTATCTTCAACAGTAACACACAAAGTGTTTTTGTCTTGTTTTTTAAAGCTTAAATTTAGTTTTCGTTCCCCTTCTTTTAAGCGAAATCCATGCCAAATAGCATTTTCTACGAAAGGCTGAATCATCATGTGAGGAATAAAAATAAAACCCGTATCAATATCTTCATCTATCTCTATCGATGGTGTAATAATCTTATCAAAACGAATTGACTCTATATCTATATAATTCTGTAAAATATATAATTCATCTTTTAAACTTATTTGTTCGTTAATATTGCTCTCTATAATTTTACGTATAAGTTTAGAAAATTTTGTCAGATAAAGTTCTGCCTTCTCATTTTCTTTTGTTAATATAAATTGTAAAATTGTATTTAGTGAATTAAATATAAAGTGTGGATCCATTTGCGCTTGAAGCATTTTTATTTCTTGTTCAAGTGAGTGAAGTAGGATTTGATTTTTTTCATCTTTCTTTTTAAGAATATTTCTTATTCTAATTTTTATAAAAAATATCGTAATTATTATGAAGATAATGATTATTAAGATTAACAATATCCAATGCATAAAAACGCTATTACGATTAGGGTTAGAAGCGTTATATAATTTTAAAATTTCTTTTTCATTTAAAACTCGATGATAAATTTCTACATCATCAATTGCCCCATTGAAAAATCGTAAATTTTTTAAATTTGCCGAATTTCCAAGCATTACGGAGTCTGTCTCCAAAAAAAAATTAGGAAATTTTTTTATAAGTTTATTTTGTAAAACACCATTTACATATAAACATAAATAGTTATCGTCGAATGTTAGTACACTATGGTACCACTTACCAATATTCAAAGTGTCTGTGCTACGAATAGAAAGTTGATTTAATGACGATTGTGTCACCGCACCAATGATTCGTTTCCCCTGGTAGTCGTAGTCTATCATGTAACCTTCAAAAAAATCATTTCCAACATGAGATTTAGTTAAAATAATTACATTATGAGTATATCCTTGTCCACTAAAAACAACCTCATCTAAACGAAACCACAAACTAATAGTGCCTTTTTTTGGTTTTAATTTATGCGATGTACCCAAATTTACATAACTTTGGGTATTACCTTGAAAATAACAGGCTGCATTCTGATTTCCAAAGCGATCGGAAGAAGATGATACTCCTACTTTTCTGATAAGATTATCATTAGATAAAGAAGACTCGTAATCATCAAAATGAAATTTTAACACAAGATTTGTATCCATTTGTGCTATTGAGCACTGGATGCTAAATAAAAAAAGAAAATATTTAATCAATAAATTCAACTATATATTTTTAAAATTAACACGAATTTACCTATAAAATTTTAGTGCAAATATACACGATATAAATTGAAACGTACATTCTGTGAACTCAAAAGCACTTTCTGTGAAATGACACGAATAATTAAAAAACAATGTATTATGTTTGTTGTGTAAAATAAAATACTATGAAAAAATTATTTAGTTTAATGTTTATGTCTATTACTTTAATGGGTTATAGTCAATTACCGAGCTATGTACCAACGAATGGATTAAAAGGCTTTTGGCCATTTTGTGGTAATGCAAATGATGTAAGCGGAAACAATAATAATGGTACAGTTAATGGCGCCATTTTAACGACTGATAGATTTAACATTCCTGCAAACTCATATCAATTCAATGGTACTTCCGATTTCATCTCCACTACAATGACAGGTGTATTGGGAAATAATCCAAGAGCGGTATCATTTTGGGCAAGGACAACTAATTCTAACAGCACTATGTGTGGTGTAAGTTGGGGAGACGAACAATCAAATCCTAACTATGGTGTAAGATGGGAATGTGCTTTTAATTACGCTAACACAGGGGTTACAATTATAGGTTCTGATTGTGCAATTACATACTCATCTCCCTCTCCGGTAAATGATAATAACTGGCATCATTATGTCTATCAATATAATGTAGGTATAGATTTTACGTCAGTACAAGTATACCAAGATGCAGTTTTACTTTCAACTGTTTTAAGTACCCACAATTCAAATGCTCCAATTAATACTTCTAATAATTGGTCGGTAAATTTCGGTAGAATACCTTACTTTATTCCCCATTATTTTGATGGGTCAATAGATGAAATAGGAATTTGGAATAGAATATTAAATATTTCTGAAATACAGCAATTATTTATGGGTAACGGTAGGTGCAATGATATAGTAAATAATATTAACGGGGTTTTATTAAATCAAATACAGGTAGATATTTATCCAAATCCAAATAGTGGCAGTTTTACAATAGTGGGTAAAGAAAGTATGCAAATTAAAATTGTAAACACGCTGGGGCAAATTATAATAGAGAAAAATATTAATGCTAATAACGGTATCAAAATCGAAAATTTAACACCAGGAATTTATTTTGTTATTGATAAAATTAATAACCTAAGAAAAAAAATTGTTGTAAATTAATAATCTAAATAATCATAAATATATGTGATTTTTTAATTGAAAATGAATCTTTAAAATAAAATTCAATAAATTATACCAAACAAATACTACAGTAGTTTAAGAATTGAAGGCGTTTTTTTAGATTTGTTTAATAGATTTTAATATTATGAATAATTTTTATAATGTACTAAATATCAACTAAATGGTAATCAATTATCGAAAAAAATAATATAACTATGTAAAAACCTATTGTTACTTTACATTAACAATAAAAAAATGAATCAATTTAAAATATTAATAGCTATGAAAAATTTAATTTTTTTAATACTATTGTTTATTGCCAAACAAGGCATTACACAATGTAGAAGCCCCGTTACAAGTTTCAGTTATTTGCAGGGCAGTAATGGGGTTGTAAGTTTTAATAGTACATCTACTAATACAAATAGTGGCACTGTATATCAATGGGGGTTTGGCGATGGAAATGTGGGTTCTACATCTGCACCAACATACACTTATATGAGTAATAACGTATTTAATGTTTGCTTAGTAGCATACAATACTAATACTAATTGTAGCAGTACTTCATGCCAAATCATAAACGTATCAAGCCTTTCAGCAACTTGCATACCAACACCAAATTTTACTTACACATTAGGTAATAATGGAGTAGTAAATGTTACAAGTACTTCTACAAATACAAACTCCGCTACGCAATATGGTTATACAGCTTTTGGTAATAATGCAAATACCAGTAATGCAGTCTTAACTTTTACAGCAAATGGTAATTATAATGTTTGTTTAAATGTGAACAATGGAAACAGCTTTTGTAATAGTACCATTTGTCAAACAATTGCAGTTACTTCTGTATCATGCAATTTATTGGCTAATTATTCATCATCACAAGGTAGTAATGGGTTGTACAACTTTTTTAACTTATCTAGCGGTACAAATTCTACTACCACTTATTTTTGGAATTTTGGAGATGGAAGTACTAGCACAGCTATAAACCCAACTAAAACATATTCAGCTAATGGTACTTTTAATGCTTGTTTAACAGTTTCTAATAGCGGTACAGTTTGTAGTAACACCTTTTGCTAAAATATTACAGTATCTAGTTTGTCTGGTACTTGTAGTTCCCCACCTCTGTCTAATTTTACTTACACCCAAGGTAGTGGAGGTGGAGTTAATTTTACAAATACTTCTACAAATACAACTTCTACTACTGCCTATGGTTGGACATTTGGTGGCGGTGCAGCTTACTCCACTCTTATTAACCCTTCAGTTACTTTTACTACCAATGGTATTTATACAGTCTGTTTATCAGCATCTAATAATGGTACGTTTTGTACCACAACCTCATGTCAAACTCTTGCTATAACTAATGCCACTTATTGTACTTTAATGGCAAATTATAGTTATGCAAATGGTAGCAATGGTACTGTAAACTTTATAAGTACATCAACTGGAACAAATGGTAGTGCTGTTTATAATTGGGATTTTGGAGATGGAACAACAGCTGCAGGTTTATCAGTTAGTCATACTTATTCGGTTAACGGAATTTATAATACCATTTTAATGGTTAGTAATACTAATTTATTTTCGTGTATATCATCAAAAATTCAATCTATAGTAATAAATAATAGTACTGGAGGTTGCACTGCAAATTCAGGATTTTCATTAGCACCAACATTTACAGCACAGTATTGGACTGCAACTCCTACATACCCTTGGAATGTAACCGCAGCAACTTGGGGTTGGGGTGATGGAAGTACAAGTAATAGCTTATATGCATCACATCAATACTCTTCATCTGCAACTTACTCCATTTGTTTAACGGTTACAATTTCTTGTGGCGCAACAGCTTCAACGTGCACAAATTATTTTATTTATAAATCTAACGCTAATAATGCTATGATTAATATTAATGTTGTTGCTCCAAACTCATTATCAACAAATTTGTCGAATCATCAATTAGAAGTTACTGATTTTAATATTTATCCAAATCCCAACTGTGGTAATTTTGAGATTAATTTTAAAAATGAAATAAATGATAATGTTAGGGTCAGTGTTTATTCAATTATAGGAGAATTAGTTTATGAAACAAATACTAAAAGTTCAATTGAAAATATAAATCTAAAAAATATTACAAATGGTATTTATTTTGTAAATATAAAATCAAGTTCTATTGATTTTACTAAAAAAATTATAGTAAATAAATAATTTATAAATTTTATTTATTTTTTATAAATATGATGTAAAAAATATTGCGAGCAATTTGTAAAAAAAAAGAGTTTATTGTAGCAGTAATTACCCAGAAAAATGAAAGCTTGTAACGTTTATCTCTATATAATGATAAAGCATAT
>JANYEQ010000041.1 GCA_025363015.1 Bacteroidota bacterium | reverse complement strand
GCACACCAAATTTTGGTAACCATTAATTATAAAACAAAAGAAATTATTTTACCCTTGGTAGAAGATTTAATTGAAAAAATAGATGAAGAGCAAAAGCAAATTTTTTATAAATCACCAGAAGGATTAATTGATATTTATATTGGTTAAGATTTTAAAATGCTAGCGCCAATGCCACACTTTAAGCATTGTTTTTTAATACAATAATTATCATACAAATTAATGAGTGCTTGGCTATCGGCTGCATTTTGTAACTGTTGTTTTTTTGTAATAAACAGTTTAGTTTTTTGATTTTTTTCAAAATCACACTGCATTAATAAATCAATAGCTATATCGCTATAATTGGGTTGCATTAGTTTTTTAGCATAAAAGAAAAAGAAAGGCGCCAATGTATTTATTACAATATTTTCTTTTGAAGAGTTACCAAACGAAATTTGTTTTTCAATTTCATTTCCATCTAGTTGATAATGATTTTTAAAGTAATGCGTGGGTTTTAGCTCTAAACACAATTTAATATCTTTTAATTGTGTGTAATTTTGTGGGTTTAATAAAAATATAGATTGTTGATGAATTAGTAAAGCAAACTGTATCAGCCTAACGGTAGGAAAATTTGCTGGACGCATTTTATTAAATTTAAAAATGCCCCTATTTAATGGTGTTAATGTGTATTTTGTTTTTAAATACTCAAACTCGTTTTGTAACTGGTTAATGTATTTATCTTCAAATTGATTATCTAAAAAACCTGCACAACCTAATAGTAAAGCTTCTAAGTGCACTAAATTATCGGCATGTTTTAATAAAATAGATAAGGGCAAATGTTTTGCTAATAATTCAAAAGGCAGACTATTTACTTTAAAACCGAAATTAGAAAGCAAAATAGTGTAAAATGTTTGTGAATAATTACCATTATACTCATTAAACAAGTCATAAATACGTTTTGTTTTTATTTCTAAACGCTCAATTGCCATACGTTGTAACCAGCTTGTAAATTGTATTTCGTTTACAAGATGGAGTTGATTGGCACAAGGCAAATTGACTCTACTTTCAATTAAATAGGTATAATTTATAACTGTTTTGGCATCAATTAAATTTTTTAATTCAATTACTTCTACGTTATTATTAGTGTTTTGTGGTATTTCAACATCGTACTCATAAACAACGTGTAAAATAATATTATCGTAATTTTTGTTTGTTTGATGCTTATGTTTTAACCAATTGCTACTTTTTAAATGAATTTCAATATTACCCGCTAAAATTATATCGTCAATTTTAACTTGTGCATTAAAAAAATCGGGTCCTGCATCTTTATTTAAATCGCCATACTTTAAAATAGTAATAGGTTTATTTAAAATACTTACTAAAGGCAAGGGTTTAAGCAACTTGTATTGCCAAATAAATTGTAGCAAGTCTTCATTAAAATTAAGCATAGCCTTTAAGTTTATATATTGCAAAACCAATCCATTCATGTATTAAAAAGTTTAACGAAAATAATGCATCTACGTTTGGGATAAATAAATGATCGAAGGTAAAACGACGTTTACCACTAACCTTATTAGTAATATATGGCGTTAAATTTGTAAAGCCAGCTTTTTTAAATACAGCCATACTTCTGGGCATGTGGTAAGCCGAGGTTACTAATAAATAACTTCCTTTCATCTTTAAACTATCCATTAATTTTTTTGTGAAAATGGCATTTTCGTAGGTGTTTTTACTTTTTGACTCTATTACCAATGCACTATCAGGAATATGAATACTTTGTAAATATTTTTTCACATAAATACCTTCAAAACTATTAGCAAATTCAATACTTCCAGAGCCTCCCGTAAAAATAATTTTATTAATTCGTTTTTTATAATAATAAGGTAAAATTTGGAATAATCTATCGCCGCTACAATTAAAACTAATTTTTTGTAAACGTAAATCTATTGCGCCTATTCCTCCCAATACAATAGCACCATCATAATGCGTATTCATTAAATCGTAATCGGGTGTTGTCATTTCGTATACCCTAAAACATTCATCTACAATAAATGAATTGCTACAGAGGTATAAAATTATAATGGATACTATTCTTAGTTTTTTTGCTCTACCTTCAACTTTTGTTTTAAACGAATAAAGCATTAAAAATATGCTCCATAACAATGGCGAAAATAAAAATGCAACTATTTTTGATAGATAAAAAAACATATTGGTTATAAATTTAACCAATAAACATTAACCTACAAATTACATTAGCGCTTTTATATTTTATATATTTAAACTTTAAACACTGTATGAATTTAATATTATTTACTAATTTTTTTCCGCACAAAAAAGCCGAACCATTTTTGGTAAATGAATTTGAATATACTAAAGTAAATTTTAATACTATTAGTACTTTATCAATGTACGGTAAAAAAGAAGATGCGATATTTAAAAGTGATGCTAAAATTACTGTTTTAAATAGCGTTTTTGAAAACCACACAAACAAGCAAAAAATTTTCACAAAAGGTATTTTTAATGTCTCACCCTTTGGATTTCATTTAAAAGAATTTTTTAAACAGACTCTGTTTTTACAACCTAAAAAAGCCTATTGGTTTTTTGTAAGTTTCTGTATAGTTCGTTCTACATTAGCCTCTAAAGGATATAAAGATGTAATTACAACAATAAATAATTCTCAAAATACAATTTTATATTTTTATTGGGGCGATAATTTAACATGGATAATTCCTTACTTAAAAAAAGATATAAAAAATAAAAATGTAAAAATTGTTATTCGTTTACATGGTTCGGATTTATACGAAGGTGTAAAAAATAATTATGCGCCATTAAGAAATTACATTTTAAAAGATGCTGATAATGTTATAACAGTTTCCGAAAATGGAAAAAAATATTTACAGTCCAAATACCCAAATTATGCCAATAAAATTTCAGTTGGTCGCCTTGGTGTTTTTGATAATGGCGTAAATCCCTTTGAAAAAAATCAAATAATAACTATTGTTAGTGTTTCAAATGTTATTGCGCTTAAACGTGTGCATCTAATTTTTGAAATTTTACAAAAAAGTAAACATACAATTAATTGGCATCATTTTGGTGATGGTATTTTAATGCCTGTTTTAAAAGAACTAATAAAACAAAAGCGAACTAGTTTGTGTATTCAACTTCACGGTTCGGTATCTAATCAAACAATAATAGATTTTTATAAAAATCAATCTGTAAATTTATTCATTAATGTAAGCGCTACCGAGGGCGTACCTGTTTCTATTATGGAAGCATTATCTTTTGGAATACCTGTTTTTGCTACAAATGTTGGAGGCACTGCAGAGTTAGTAAATAATAATGTGGGATTATTACTCGATGTAAATTTTGATATAAATACAACCAGTAAACAATTAGATGATTTTATAGAAGCTAACCAATCAGATACAAATACATATCGTGTAAATGCACAAAAACAATTTGTGGCTTTAGCTAATGCCGAAAATAATTATACAGCATTTTATAATGATATTAAAGAAAGTTTATAGACTTTTGCAACTAATTTTTTTGCAATGTATTTAATTTAAAATAGTTGCCTTGTAAATCTATTAAGTTTTGGTGCGAACCACTTTCAACTACTTTACCATCTTGTAAATACAAAATTAAATCAGCATTTTTTAAACTCGAAATACGGTGACTTATAATTATACTTGTTTTGTTTTGCATAATATTTTTTAAATTATTTAAAATTAATTCTTCCGTTTCAGCATCAACCGCACTTAAACAATCGTCAAAAATTAATAATTGTGGGCTACCAATTATAGCACGCGCTATAGATATACGTTGTTTTTGCCCACCACTTAAGGTTACACCGCGCTCGCCCACTACCGTGTAAAATTTATCTTTAAATTGATTTATATTGTCGTAAACACCTGCCATATTGGTTGCTTCTTCAATATGTTTAATATCTACTTTTTGTTGTGTACCAAAAGCTATGTTATTAGCAATGGTGTCACTAAATAAAAAAACTTCTTGTGGCACGCAACCAGTATTTTTATGCAAAATATTTGTATTATGTTCTTTTATATTTTTATTATCAATTATTATTTCGCCATTAGTTACATCGTATTGACGCGTAATTAAATTTATAAGCGTTGATTTTCCACTAGCTATTGCACCAGTTATACCAAGTGTTTGACCTTTTTTTAATGTAAACGAAACATTTTGTAAAGCGCTAATATTATTTTCGGGATAAGTAAAGCTAACATTTTTAAATTCAATATTCCCCTCAAAATTATAAATATCATTATTGGTGTTTTTTATTTTAGACTCTGTTTGTAAAAATTCGTTAATACGCTTTTGTGAAGCCGAAGCGCGTTGAATAAGTGATGTAACCCAGCCTAACGAAGCAAAAGGCCAAGTTAATTTATAAACGTATAAAATAAATTCAGTTATGTTTCCGGCTTCAATTTTATTTTGAATTACTAATTTACCCCCATACCAAACGGTAATTAAAACACTTAAGCCCACCATTAGCATCATTACAGGCGCAAAAAAACCTTCAATAGTTGTTAATTTTAAAACTGTTTTTTTGTAAATTTCGCCTTTTGCATTAATTTGGTTTACAAAATAATTTTCGCGAGCATAGGCTTTTATTACTCTAATAGCGCTAAAAGTTTCTTGTACCTGCGTAGTTAAGTTACCTAATTCCTGTTGCACTTTAGTACTTTGTTTATTTATTTTATCACTCACTTTATAAATAATATATGATAAAATTGGTAAAGGTAAAAACACCAATAAGCTCAATTGCACATTTACATTAAGCATAAATACTAAAACTGTAATTGTGGTAGCAAATGTATTTACAATATACATAATTGCAGGGCCAGTGTACATACGTACTTTACCTACATCTTCACTGATACGATTCATTAAATCGCCTGTTGTATTAGTTTTGTAAAACGATGTATCTAGTTGCTGATAATGATTATAAATTTCGTTTTTTTGATCGTATTCAATATGCCTACTCATTACAATAATGGTTTGGCGCATTAAAAACATAAATAAACCACTTATTAAAGCAAAACTAATTAACAATAATCCAAATTTAATAAATGTAAAATTATTAATTGGCGTATTATTTTTTATAATATTTAAAATTTGATTCGTACCATTTCGAACTATAACGCCTTGGTAAGTACTAAAAATAGTAGATAGCGTAACAAATACAATGCCACCTAAAAAGTACCATTTGTATTTAATAATATAAATGTTTAGTGATTTTAACGCTTTCACAAATTCAAAAAAATCTTGTTTAAAATTACTTGGTTATAATACTCCAAAAGTAATTAAATTAGCAAACAATAAATATTAAATTTGTTCAATTAATACATGAAAACAGTAAATTCTATAAATTTTTTAAATAAACGCGCCGTTATTCGGGTTGATTTTAATGTACCTTTAAACGATGCTTTTGAAATAACCGATTCTACACGCATTAAAGCTGCTATTCCTACTCTTAAAAAAATATTAAAAGATGGTGGTAGCATTGTGTTAATGAGTCATTTAGGCAGGCCTAAAGAAGGTCCTACATCTAAATATTCTTTAAAACACATTGTTGCCGAAGTTAGTAAACAATTGGGTACAGCCGTTTTATTTACCAATGATTGCATGAGTGATGAAGCATTTTTAAAATCTTCATCCCTAAAAAATGGTGAGGTATTATTACTAGAAAATTTACGTTTTTATAAAGAAGAAGAAAAAGGCGATGAGGCCTTTGCTCAAAAATTAAGCAAGCATGGCAACGTATATGTAAATGATGCTTTTGGCACCGCTCACCGTTCTCATGCCAGCACAGCCGTAATTGCAAAATTTTTTACACCAGAAAATAAATGCTTTGGATTTGTAATGGCAGGTGAAGTTGAAAGTATTAATAAAGTGCTTACACAGTCTCAAAAACCATTTACGGCCATTATTGGTGGAGCAAAAGTTAGCGACAAAATTTTAATTATTGAACAGTTGCTTGGTAAAGCAAACAATATTATAATAGGTGGCGGAATGGCCTTTACCTTTGTTAAAGCAATGGGCGGGCAAATTGGTAAATCGTTATGTGAAGAAGACAGATTAGATACTGCTAAAAAATTAATAGAAAATGCAAAACAAAAAGGTGTAAATATCTATATTCCTACAGATGCTATGATTGCTGATAATTTTGCAAACAATGCTACTACAAAAGAGTGTAATATTACCCAAATACCCGAAGGTTGGATGGGTTTAGACATTGGTTCTGCTACCATAAAACAATTTGGCGAGGTTATTAAAAATTCAAAAACTATTTTATGGAATGGCCCAATGGGTGTTTTTGAAATGAGTAGTTTTGAAAAAGGTACTAAACAAGTGGCTTTTGATATTGTAGAAGCTACTAAAAATGGTGCATTTAGTTTAATTGGTGGTGGCGATAGCGTTGCCGCTATAAATAAATATAACTTAGCTGAACAAGTAAGTTATGTAAGTACAGGTGGAGGAGCATTGTTAGAATATATTGAACAAGGAAGCTTACCTGGCGTTAAGGCTATTGAAGAGTAATGTAATAGCCACAGATTAAAAAAATTACGCTGATTAATAATTAAACAATCTGTGTTATCTGCAAAATCAGCGGCAATTTTTTAAATTTGATAATAAATATAAAATATGAAAAAACTAATTTATATACTTTTTGCATTTGGTATACTATTTATTTCTTGCAAAAAAAATAGAACGTGTGAATGTAAAAATGCGAATGGCATTTACGATGCTGGAGAAATTGAAACTACAAAATACAAAGCAAAAAAATACTGTAAAGATTTATCAACCACAAGTACAAACTGTTATTTAAAGTAGTTATAAGAAATTAGTCGTAAGTCTAAAGTCGTAAATTTTCAGAATAGTATTTGACTAATGACCAACGACTTATGACTATAGACTAAAAATAAAAATTATGAATATAAGAATAGGCTTTGGATACGATGTACACCCTTTAGGCACAGAGCGAGAACTTTGGTTGGGCGGTATAAAATTAGAATTTGAAAAAGGATGTGTAGGACATAGCGATGCCGACGTATTGTTGCATGCTATTTGCGACGCACTTTTAGGCGCAGCTAATTTACGCGATATTGGTTTTCATTTTCCTAACACAAACCCCAAATATAAAGGTGCCGATAGTAAATTATTACTAAAAGAAGTTGTTGATTTATTAGATAAAAACGGTTACGCTATTGGTAATGTTGATGCTACATTGAGTTTAGAAGCACCAAAAGTAAATCCACATATTACAAAAATGCAACAAGTAATAGCGCCTATAATGAATGTAACAACAAATGATATTAGTATAAAAGCCACTACCAACGAAGGGTTGGGGTATGTTGGAAAAAGCGAAGGCGTAAATGCTTATGCAGTAGCTTTAATATATAAAAAATAATTGCTTAAAACATGCACATATAAAAATGAGTCCGTTACTTTTTTTGACAAAGGAAAAGGCAGAGTAGTTGTTTTGCTTCACGGTTTTTTGGGTGCTCATCAAATTTGGGAGCAAACGATTACCAATCTTTCAAAATCATATCGTGTTATTGCTATTGATTTGCCTGGACATGGTAACACACCTTGTTTTGGTTATGCTCATAGTATGGAGTTGATGGCAAAATGTGTAAAATCTGTTTTGGATTTTTTACGCTTAAAAAAATACGTTCTCATCGGTCATAGTATGGGGGGTTATGCAGGCTTAGCGTTTGCCGATTTATATCCCGATAATTTAAAAGGCTTATGCCTATACCACAGTACGGCTTATGATGATAGCGATGAAAAACAAAAAGACCGTTTACGAGCCATTAATGCTGTAAAAGCTAATAAAAATATTTTTACTGTTGCAACTATTAAAAATTTATTTGCCTCAAAAAATTTAAAATATTTAAAAGAAGAAATAAATTTTGCTACTCATATTGCAAAAAAAACTCCTAAAAATGGCATCATTGCTGCTTTGTATGGCATGAAAGATCGATCTAGTCGCGATATTATATTAGGCTTAGTTACTTATCCTGTTTTAATGGTAATTGGCCAACACGATAATGTGTTGCCAGCAGCACAACTATTAGAACAAGCCAAAACGTTTAAAAATGGCATCGTATTATTTTTAGAACACGACGGGCACTTTGGTTTTTTAGAATCACCACAAAAAAGTAATAAAGAGTTGCGAAAATTTTTAAGAAAGTGTTATTGATATTTTGGTTCTTACTACTCTCGCATTTTTGACATAGTAAAGCTATTTTCTTACTTTTTAAAAATTTTACCATCAAAAAAACAAACGATAAATTAAAAATTTCAATCCATTCACTCATTCAAAAGTGTATTTCACCCATTTTTAAATATCATTCACTCATTTTAACAAAAAATTTTGTAACTGATAATCAATTACTTACTTATAAACTTAAAGTTATTTGATATTTTGATGTAACCCTATGCACCACTTTTACTTATAAAGGGTATAATGTTTAACTCCGCTGTAAATATGACTATTAACTCAGCTTATCATCACACCTCTCAACAGCTTCATGAAGAGTTAGTAATTATTGAGGCTGCAAAATTAAATCCTGAGCGTTTCGACGTGTTGTATAACAAGTATTATAAACAAATATTTAATTTTGTGTATCAACGGCTAGATTGTAAAGACACTGCTTTTGACCTTACTGGACAAGTATTTCTAAAAGCCATGCTTCATTTACAAACCTATGAATTTAAAGGTGTACCTTTTGCAAGCTGGCTGTATCGAATTGCCCAAAACGAATTATTACAATTGTTTAGGCATGTAAAAAACAAACGCGCTATAAATGCTGATATTGGCGATTTACGTTTTATTTGTGAAGAAACCGAAGAGCCATTTTTTGAAGAATATTTGCCAGCCATAAAAAAATTAATTACTCTGTTAAATGACGAAGATTTACAAATGGTAGAATTACGTTTTTTTGAAAAACGCCCCTTTAAAGAAATTGCGGAATTGTTAGATATTACCGAAAGTAATGCTAAAGTAAAAATGCACAGAGTTGTTGAAAAATTAAGAATAGAAATTAAAAAACTGAAACTATAAATTATGCAACCAAAATTTAATATTAATCGCCCGCCAATTAGTGATGATGAAATTAATAAATATAAAAATTTTGAACAACTTGTAAAGCAGTTTAAACAGCAAAGCATACAAAAAGCAAAACACGATAAAAGTTGGTGGAAAAGCAAAAAGGTGCGGTACTCAGCAGTAATAGCAGGCATTACCGTAATTTGCACCATTTCATATTTTGCACTATTTAATAAATCAAACACAACTAAAACCAATGAGAAAATAATTACTCAAAATAAGGAGACTAAAGGGCCGGAAGAAATAAAAGGGACAGAAAAGACAAAATTTATTAATGCTCCTTCAACAAAAATTACAATTCCTTACACTATTTATAAAATAAATAATACAAAAGGAGGCGAAATAATACACCCAACATCTTCAAAAATTAAAATACCAAAAAATAGTTTTATTGATAAAAATGGTAAAGATATTGTTGGCGATGTAACCATTGAATACCGTGAATTTCACGATATTGGCGACGTAATAGTGAGTGGCATACCCATGTTATACGATAGTGCAAATACCAAACATAATTTTGAAACCGCTGGCATGTTTGATATTAAAGGCTCACAAAATGGTGAACCAGTTTTTATAAAAAAAGATAAAAACTTAGAGGTTGAATTGGCATCACACACAAACGAAACAAAATTTAACCAATATTATTTAGATACCGTTAAAAAAAATTGGCAGTATATAAAGAAAGATGAAGTTCATTTTAATAAGCTTAGTGTTAATGATGATGTTCGTCAATCTGAGCAAAATCAAAAGCTGTCAAATGAAAGTCCAAAACTTTCATTATTAAAAAATCAAATTGAAGTTATTATTCCTAAAAAAATAGATAGCGTAAAAATTGTTTACACCAAAAAGGTTGAAACACTTCCTAAAGCTAAAGAACCTTTTAAACCTAATAAACCAAGCGGGCGCCAAACTTTTCAGATAGATGCCGATAAAAAAGAATATCCAGAATTAGCTGCTTTTGATAATATTTTATTTGAAATTGGTTTAGAAAATAAAAACTATACTAAAGAAATGAGTGATATTACATGGAACGATGTACAAATTAGCGAAGGTCCGCAAAAAGGAAAAAATTATTTACTAACCTTAACATATCGTAAGCGAAGCGAAAAATTAATTGTATATCCGCTTTTAAGTGGGAAAGATTTAGAAAAAGCGCAACAAAATTATCAGCAAAAATTTAAAGAATATGAAAGCTTAGCAGAAAAACACAAGGCAGACGAGGTTAAACTAATGGATGAATTAAAAGCCAAACAAATTGCTTACCTCACCGATATTAAAAATAAGCAGGCTGAATACGATAAAGAAATTAAAAAAATAGAAATACAAATGCAACAACAACAGCAAAATCAATTGGCTACACAGTATAATGCCATGAGTAATTCAACTAAAGCTATGCGTACTTTTCAAATTTCAAATTTTGGTATTTTTAATTCTGATTGTCCACATGCACAACCACTGGGCAAAACAATAAACCCAATATTTTTAGCTAACAATGTCGTTTTTTTGCCAGATATAATTTATGTTGTTGAACATAATTCAAAAGTAGTATTTACATTAAGTTACGCTGATAATTATCAATTTAATTATAACCCAACAAATCAATACTCAATAGTTATTTTTAGAAACAATAAATTATTTATTTGTGATAAAAATGCATTTAATACTACAGCCTCTAATAATTCTAACAAGTTTAATGTAACCGAATTACAAAATGGTGTTGATAATTTAATTGACTTTAAAAAAGCTTTAGAAATTTAGAATGTCGAATTGTTTAAATAATATCGATGAAGAATTATAAAAAGCTATCTTTTACTTAATTAATAGCAATAATTTTTAGTTCAACTCTACGATTTAATTGTCGTCCTTCAGGATTATCAGTACCATCGCGGTTTTCATTTGGTGCAGCGGGCATGGTTTCTCCGTAACTATTGGCGGCTAACCTTTCTTTAGCAATTCCTTTTTCAATAAGAAAATTAACAACCGCATCTGCACGTTCTTTAGAAAGTTTTACGTTATACGCATCAGTTCCTTTTGAATCTGTATAAGCACCAATTTCGATAACCATTTTAGGATATTTATTCAAAAGCCTTAAAATATTTTTTAACTCAACGTTTGATGTTTTACGTAAAGTAGATTTATCAAAATCAAAGAAGATGTTATTTAAAGTAATTTTAGAACCAACAGTAATTGGCGGTAACTCTATAACCTTGTACTGTTCATAATAATTTGTGTTTTTGGCTATATACCTATTTTCTGAATAAAATAAAAAGCCTTCTGCTTCATAAGAAATATTATAATTTTTTCCAGGTGTAAGAATAAACATATACTGTCCAGTTTTAGTATTTGGCTTATAAACCCCAATTACTTTTTCTGTTTCATTATCTGTAACGGTAATTACAACATTAGTTGGTACTATGTTATACGGATCTTTTACAATACCCTTTAATAAAGTAAGAGGTGCTTTCTTTTGATTTAAAAATGTAATGGCATAATTATCTTTTTCTCCAAAACCACCTTCTTTAAAAGAAGAATAATACGCTTTTGTTTTATCAGGTGAAACAACATAAAAGATATCATCATCAGGTGAATTTACAGGGTAACCTACGTTAACTGGTTCAAGCCATTTGGTTCCATCTGCAGATAACGAACTATACAAAATATCAAAACCACCCATTGTTTTATTTCCATTTGAACTAAAAAATAATGTAATTCCATCTGGATGAATAAAAGGAGAATCCTCATCGTATTCCGTATTAATTAATGCTCCAAGATTAACGGCATTTCCCCATTCACCATTTTCAGTTTTTTCGCTCATATAAATATCTCTTCCACCAAAACCTCCCGGACGGTTACTAGAAAAATAAATAGATCTTCCATCAGCAGAAATAAATGCACTTGGTTCCCAATGTTTACTATTAATATTTGAATTTAATTTTACTGGTGTTGACCAAATATCACCGTTCAAAGTTGTAGAATAAATATTTCCATCGCCATTATCATCTTTATAAATTAATATCTCTTGCCCATCTGGAGATATTCCAACAGATGCTTCATTTCCATCAGTATTAATTGGGCTTCCAATATTTTCTGCCAATGACCAAATTTTATTTGAATAATGAGAAATATAAATATCTTCATAAAAACGCCCACCATCATAAGTTTGCCCACCAGTACTAGAACTTCTTCTAGAGGTAAAAATCATAGTTGATTGATCTGCTGTTAAAACAGGGGAATAATCTGCATAGGGCGAATTAAGTGCTTTACCCATATTTTCTATTTGTACTTTAACAGGCGAAGACACCAACTTCTTGGCAATTTGACACATCACTATTTTTCTGTTTGCATCTTTTAAATTTTCAGCGTCTTTTTGTTTATAAAACAACATTTCTCGTCTATAATTTTCATACGATTGTATGGCCTTATCAAATTCAGAGTGGATATGATAGGCATCGCCTAAAAGTTTATGGGTTAAAATTGGTGCATGTCTTTCATCTGTTGATCCTTCTTTATAATCCGACTTTATTGATAATTTAGCACGTTCAAAATAAGGTATTGCTTTAGCTTTTCCTCCTCTTGCTTTTAAATAACAAGACCCAACTAAAAAATTCAGATTGGCATTTGTAGTATCGGCTTTATATAATTCAAGGTACAGTGGTAAAGCCTGAAAGTAATTAGCAGCCTTATAAACGTCATTAGCATTTTTAAATTTTAAAATAAAGTCTGCGTTGTTTTGCGCAAATAAATTTGATAAACTGATTGATAATACTAAAAATAAAATTTTTGTTTTCATGCAGCAAAGTTGCATTTCACCTTGATAAAGTTATTACACATGAAATTGATAGAATTACATAATTCACACTTTTTGTGGGTATATTTTTTATCAAAATCAAAAAATAAACCACCTTAAATATATCGTTTCTAAAAAAAATATTATTAAATATACGTGGGTCAATTGAATTAAAATACAATTATTGACTAGCTAATTTAATTACAAATTAATGTTAAAAAATACACTAAATACAACTAATATAAATAAATGTATAAAATATACGTTTATTAATATTTATATTTAAAAAGTATAATTTAATGTTAAAAAATTAAATATGTTTATATATTTATTTCCGAATAAAAGTACAATAAAACTACTGCGTATACCGTTTTCACTATTACTTATGCCAATATTTTTATTAGCATTAAGTCAAGCATCTGTTATAAATATTCAAACAACAATTTGGTCATACATTATTATTCATTTATTTATATACCCAGCAAGTAATGGTTACAATAGCTATATTGATAGAGACGAGAATAGTATTGGCGGACTTGAAAAACCACCTTTACCAACCAAACAGCTTTTTTATATTACATTATTTTTAGATATTATCTCCATCATTTTATCTTTAGTTTTTGTAAATATATTTTTTACAAGCTCTTTACTTCTATATATTTTAGCTTCACGGGCTTATAGTTCAAAACAAATTCGATTAAAGAAATATCCAATAGTTGGCTTTTTAATTGTTATCATTTTTCAAGGAGGGTTTACTTTTTTTATGAGTACTGTGGGTATATCAAATTCAATGTTTACATTCTCACAAACTAATTTATTTATTTTAATTGCCTCTTCTCTTCAAATTGCGGGCGCTTACCCTCTCACTCAAGTTTATCAGCACCAACAAGATTTAAAAGATGGAGTAACAACGCTGAGCTATAAATTGGGCTATATAGGTACTTTTATGTTTACTGCTACTATGTTTGCAAGCTGTAATTTATTTTATTATTTATACTTTAATGCTACAAATCATCTCCAGCATTTCTATTTACTACAACTATTTTTTATACCAATAGTTGCCTATTTTGGTTGGTGGTTTTTGAAAGTTAAAAAAAACAATACCTCTGCTAATTTTAGAAATACAATGCGTATGAATTTAACTGCGGCAGTATGTATGAATAGTTGTTTTATATTACTTATTTTTTTAAATAATTTAGCGTGAGTTATATATTAGCGATAGAAACTGCAGTACCAGAGTTTAAACACTTTCAAAATGATATTATTGCGTTTTATCAAAATGCAACGGATGATGAAGATACAAAACGTAAAATTAAAATTGTTGGCAAAAAAGCAGCCATTTATTCACGCTACTCTGTTATACCAGATTTTAGTTTAACAGAAAACGATTTTACCTTTTTTCCAAAAACACGATTTTTATTACCCGAACCTTCGTTAAATAAACGAATGGATTTATTTAAGAAACACGCATTAAGTTTATCACTATCTGCCATAAAAAAAATTAAAAACTTTGAATCTAAAAAAAATACAATTACTCATATTATTACAGTTACCTGCACAGGCCTATATGCACCAGGATTAGATGTTGAAATTATTCACACCTTGCAATTAAACCCAAATACGCAACGTAGTAGTATAAATTTTATGGGTTGTAATGCCGCTATTATAGCATTAAAACATGCCGATGCTATTTGTAAAAGTACTACTAACGCAAATGTACTAGTGGTATGTACAGAATTATCTACTATACATTTTCAAACTAACTTTAGCGATGATTATTTATTATCAACAGCTTTATTTGGCGATGGTTGTGCTGCAACATTACTAAGTAGTAATTATGATACAAGTTTTGATTTTCCAAAAATCAATATTCAATCGTTTCACTCCACACTCCTACATCAAGGGCAAAACGATATGGCTTGGAATATATCTGATAAAGGATTTATTTTAAATTTAAGTTCGTATGTGTCCCAATTAATAAATACGAATGTTAAAAAAATGTTAGGTGAAGTGGCAATAACCCCTGATACAATTGATTATTGGGCCATTCATCCTGGAGGAAAAAAAATAATAGATGACTTTATAGAAGCCCTTAATATATCAAAAGAAAAATTAAATCAATCGTATGCTATTTTAAATGAGTATGGTAACATGTCGTCGCCAACCGTTTTGTTTGTATTAAAACAAATAATTGAAGAAAATAAAAACACCCAAACAAATAAAAAAATATTGACTGCCGCCTTTGGTCCAGGTTTAAGTATAGAAACTATGCTCTTGAAATATGTTTAAAAATAGGTCATATACAAAAGAATTATTAGACGGTGAAAACATACCTGAAAATGATTTGTATCAAAATTTAAAAGAACTAAATACCATAAATAAATTATTAGGTGGCTATGCCATTAGCTTTAATGCCTTAAATAAAATTTTAATAAAAAATAAACTCTTTACTTTAGTTGATATAGGTTGTGGTGGCGGCGATACCTTAAAACAAATTGAACATTGGAATAAAAAACAAAATTACTTACTTAATTTAGTAGGTGTAGATTTAAAACAAACCTGTATCGATTATTCAATAAAGAATAATTCGACTGACATAAAATTTATTTGCGATGATTATAGAAATATTTTAAATCATATCAAAAAAATAGATATACTTCATGCCTGCTTATTTTGTCATCACTTAAGTGAACTTGAGATTATAGAATTGATTAAATTTTGTAATCAACATAACATAACCTTAGTAATTAATGATTTAGAAAGAAATGCTATTGCCTACTACGCAATTAAATTTTTAACTGCAATTTTTTCAAAATCGTATTTAGTAAAAAACGACGCGCCTTTATCGGTTTTAAGAGGTTTTAAAAAACACGAATGGAAATTAATTTTACAGCAAGCAGAAGTAAAAAAATATTCTATTAATTATAAATGGGCATTTAGACACGAAGTAATTGTATATGCCTAATCAACAAAAATTATACGATTGTGCCATTGTTGGTGGCGGTTTAGCAGGCTTATGCTTAGCCATTCAATTGGCTAAATTAAATCACAGTGTTGTTTTATTCGAAAAAAACGAATACCCTTTTCATAAAGTATGTGGCGAATATATTTCGAACGAAAGTTATAATTTTTTAGAAAATTTAGGATTACCATTATCACAATTAAATTTACCCAACATTCATCAATTAGGTATTTCATCTACTAAAGGCTTTATGTTAGAAGCCAATTTAAAATTGGGTGCTTTTGGTATTAGCAGATACACACTCGATTACAAATTATCATTAATAGCCAAACAAAATGGTATTAACATTATTGAAAATTGTAAAGTAAACGGCATTAAAATTATAAACGATGTTAATGAAATAAATACTACTAACGGCGTCTACACCTCTAAAATTGTTTGTGGAAGCTATGGTAGGCATGCACCCCTATTTATTGATAAAAATAGTAAACTAGCGCAACTACCAAATTATATTGGTGTAAAGTATCATATTAAAACTACGTTTAATGCTAATCGTATTGAATTACATAATTTTAAAAATGGATATTGTGGCATCTCTAAAATTAATAACGACACTTATTGTTTGTGTTATTTAACTACCTCTAAAAATTTAAAAGATAATGGTAATGATATAAAAAAAATGGAGGAAACCATATTATTTCAAAACCCTTATCTTAAAAAATATTTTACTGAATCTGAATTTTTATTTGATAAGCCACTAACTGTTAGTAAAATTACCTTTAATAAAAAACAAACTTATAGTAATGGCATTTTTTTATTAGGAGATGCTGCGGGCGCCATTGTACCACTATGCGGCAATGGTATGAGTATGGGAATGCGTGCCTCAAAATTATTAGCTAATCTGTTACATAATTATTATAATTCTTCTATATCTAAAAACGAATTAATAAATAGTTACGCTACTGTTTGGAATCAAAAATTTTCATCAAGAATTAAACGTGGCTATTACATTCAACAATTACTAGGTAAAAATAATTTAACGCATTTTATATTAAAGTGTTTAAATAAAACGCCAAAACTTTTACAAAAAATAATTGCACAAACACACGGGCAAGCTTTTTAATTTATTAATTTAAATACAAAAAAAACAACTAATAAATTCCTGGCGTAAAACAGAAAAGGTTTTTACCTATAAGTATAGACAGAAAACTACATCAATAAAAAAGCCCTACATTTCTGTAGGGCTTTAAAAAAATTAAAAAGGTTATATTATTATTGTTTTACAACTTTAATTACCTCAGTAACATTATTACTTACAATTTTAACAAAGTAAATACCATTAGTTAAACTATTAATATTAACGTTTACTTTATCGTTTAACGATGTAGTTGTTAAAACAACTCTACCAGCAACATCAGTTATTTGAATAGTTTTGTTTATACCATTGTTTAACTCAACTGTAAACTCACCATTGCTTGGGTTAGGATAAACATATAAACCATTAATTTTAGCACTAACACTATTTAAACCTGTACAAATACTAACACTTTGTGTTAAAGTGGCTACATTATTACAACCAGCAACACTAGTGCCATTTACAGTGTAAGTTGTAGTTACCGTTGGGTTAATTACAATTACAGCAGTATTTGCACTTGTATTCCAAGTATAAGTATTGGCACCATTTGCTGTTAAAGTAGCAGAACTACCACTACACAATAGACTGGTGTTACTAACCGCATTTACAGTTGGTAATGGATTAACAGTAACTGCTTGAGTAGCTGAACCTACGCAACCTAAAGAACTAGTGCCGCTAGCTGTATAAGTAGCATTAGCTGTAGGTGTTGCCGAAATACTAACTGTATTGGCTCCTGTGTTCCAAGTATAAGTACTTGCACCATTTGCTGTTAAAGCAACTGTCTGGCCCGCACAAATTGCAGATGAACTAGTAATGCTAATAGTGGTAGTGTTTACATTAAGAGTTTGTGTTACAGTATTTACACAACCATTTGAACCAATAATTGCTATTGAATAGTTGGTAGTAGCCGTAGCAGCATTTGCTGTAGGGTTATTAATATTTGTTGCAGACAAGAAAGTTGATGGCGACCAGCTATATGAAACAGAACCTACTGGAGCAAATTGATATGCATCAGATGTTGTTACAGTGTAATTAATACTATTTCTACCCGCAGCAATATAGGCAGTTGTTCCGCTTGCATTTTGAATACCTTCTACAGCAGTATTATTACCTGTTGAACCAAAAGTATGAACCTCAATAATATTAGTAGTTTCATAAATAATGGCTTGTGCTGTTAAAGAACCTGTACCGCTATAAAACTGTCCGTTTAAATAATTTACAACTAATTTACGATTAGGCGAAACACCCGTTGTAAATGTTTCTATAGTACCTGCAGTTCTAAAATCTAAATCAGAGTGAATTGCTGCAATTGCAGGGCGAGCAATACCAGCTGAAGGATAAACAGTACTATATCCAGTGAAAGAAGTCGGGTTACCAGCACCTAAAAATATAAATCCGTTTGTAGAAACTGCAAATGTATTATATACACCTCCCATAAAAGCAAAATTAAATGGCATTGGTAAATTACTCCAGCCACCATCATCTAAGTTACCACTAGCTAGAGCAACAAGTGTTGCACCTACATTACATAACGTTGTAACACCTGTAGAAGGTGTTGAAATTGCAGAATAAGCTATACTATTAACAGAATAGGAAGATGTTAATGCAGCACTAATTTGTAAGCTTGAACTAGCACCAGAACATATTGTACTAGGTGTAGCTGAAATACTCAACAAACTTGGCCCTATGTTTACAAAAATACTTGTTGTAGCAGTGTTAGTACAACCCAATGTACTTGTACCAGTTACAAAATATACTGTAGCAACAGTTGGTGTTGCATTAGTTGATACACCCGTAGAAGAACTTAAACTTGCAATAGGAGACCACGTATACGTTGAAGCACCAGAAGCATTAAGTGTAACGGGAGCTCCACCAGGACTACATACGCTAGTAGCGGTTGAGGAAACAGAAACTGTAGGTAAAGCATTTATTGTAATAGTTTGTTCGCTTGTAGAAGCAACTGAACCACTAGCCGAACAACTTGTAGTTACTACATAATACATTGGTACACCTAAAGTGCCTGTAACTTGTGTTAAACCTGTACCTATATTTGAATAAGGACCACCAGCAGTTGTTGATGATTTCCATTGGTATGAAATACCTAATGCACTTGCTGCTCCGCTTAAGGTTAAAGTTGTTCCCGCACCATAACACACTGCACTAACACCAGTAATTGTTCCACTTGAAGGAACTCCAGAACACGTTACAATAGTAATTCCGTCAAATTCGTAAGCACCAATATCTGGATTAAGATTTGGATTAACACCTGCTAGCGGACGAACAGCTGCATTGTAATCAATATTTGTGCCTAAAGCAGGAATTAAAACCGCTCCTGACTCAATTTGTGTTGTGGTATTTGCTGGAATGTTTAAGTTTGCTGCTGATACAAATGGCGCACCACCAATATTTGAAAATGGAACAGAAGCATTATTATTTGTTGCATTACCTACTTGTGTAGTTGGTTGAAATGCAGCTACTGTAGAATATACATTAGTACCTGTACCTGCTCTGCCAACATAATAAGAGCTACCAGCTGGAACCATGTAAGCATTGTTATTCATAACAACCGCTGAATATGAAGTAAAAGAGGGCATCCAAGCTGCAACAAATGTATTTGTAGCCGCCGTTGATGACATAGTATTTGAAAAAATATTATTAGTTATACTTCCTGTAAATACAGTTGACGTAATACATAACGGTGCACTAGCAGCACTTGTAAAACCTGTAAAAGTATAAGTACCAATAATATTAACACTGTTGTAATGAACACGCATATTTGTACCCCCTGTAAAACGAATACCAAAAGCATTGTAAGTAGTTGATGTACTTGAGTAATTAGTAGTTTGAACATCAGAAATTGTGTTGTTTACAACTGTGAAGGTAGTGCCTGCAGTAATATTAATACCATAAGCACCCCATCCGCCCGTAGAAGCTTGCCAAATACCTGTAATATTATTTCTTACAATTGATAAGGAACTGGATGTTGCTCCAGCCACTTGAATACCATAATTATTAGAACTAGTACTTCCAAACATTTTTAAGTTAAAAATTTGATTTTGCTGAATAGTACTGGTTGTTACCGCACTTAAATTAATGGCTCCAAAAGTTAAAGTTTGTCCAGCTGTATTTGAACCAAAGTTATTGTTACTAATAACATTATTATCCGCAGTATTGGCATTACCAAAAATATACAAACCAATAAAACATTTATTAAAATTATTATTTGTAATCGTGTTGTTGTCATAATTATCGCCTGTACCACCAGTACTGATAGTCGTATTTGAACCAAAATATATACCATAAGAACTTGTTACCGTCGATCCGCCTATTCCATCATTACCTTCAGTGCTCCCTTTAATAATACAATTTTTTACGGTGTTAAATGTAGCACCTAATCCACCAGTTGCTCTACCAATAAATCGAACGGCAGCGGTGTTTAATATTGTATTTGCGTTTGCATTTTCAACAGTTAAATCTTTAGTGTTTGTGGTAATAGAACCATCAAACGTTACATTATCGGCTCCATCTATCTCTAATACGCCATAACCTGCAGCTGGTGCACCCGAAATAGTTGCTGTTAAGGTAGGTTTAATGGTAATACCTGTGTAGTTAGCAGTAGCCTGGCCACTTGCAACTAAAGCTGTAGGGATATATCCTACAGCACCTTCTAGGGTGTTACCATTAATTAAAATGTTAATAGAACCTGTATGTATACCAGAGTTTATAGCACCAAAGGCACTATTTACGTTGGTATAGGTGGCAGTTAATACACCACCAGTAGCGTTTAAAGAAACTTGCGCTTTACTTGTAAGCGTTGCTGTAAGTAATATACCACAGACTAATTGTAAAAATTTTTTCATTTTTTGTGATTTTAATTATTTTTAATTTTTATGTTTAGCAAAAGTAATTTCTACGCCAATTTAATTGTTATATATTTTTAAAAAAAACTTGCACATTTTGATATTAAAAATAAAAACAATTTATTTTAGTACAAATCGCTAAAACTACTTTGCAAAGTTACCTAAATATTATCTTATGGTTATTAACAATAAACCAACAATAGTATTAATTAACAATTGTTTTTTTGATAGTGATTTTAAATTATAGTAAAATATTTTTTTAACACTCTACACTATTCCATCTCATACATATAGTATAATAGTCAAGCAGCATATTCCATAAAAAATTTATTGTAAATCTTTAAAACTTTACTTAAAAAAAGGCATTTAATATTTGTTTTTTTGCAGTCAATTACCTTTAGTTTTGAAAGATTCCTGAAGTCAATAGCCCTAATATAAAAAACTAAACATTACAAAAAAAGCCCCACATTGCTGTGAGGCTTTTTTTAAATAATTAAAAGTTTTTATTATTGTTTTACAACTTTAATTACATTAGTAATAGTGTTGCTAACAATTTTAACAAAGTAAATACCATTAGTTAAACTATTAATATTAACGTTTACTTTATCGTTTAACGATGTAGTTGTTAAAACAACTCTACCAGCAACATCCGTTACTTCAATAGTTTTGTTTATACCATTGTTTAACTCAACTGTAAACTCACCATTACTTGGGTTAGGATAAACAGATAAACCATTAATTTTAGCAGATGTGGTATTTAAACCTAAACATACTGATACCACAATTGATGAAGTTGCCGTTTTAGAACAACCTGTTAAAGTATTTGTATAAGCATATGATTGTACAAAAGTACCTGCAGCTGCACCTGGAGTAAATGCTCCACTTGCTACGTTGCTACCAGTATAAACACCACCAGAAGGGCTACCAGTTAAAGCAATTGTAGAACTATTAGTACAAGCAGTATTTTGAGCTGCACTTAAAGATACACTTGGTAAAGCATTTACAGTTACATTACTTACAGCCGAACCAACACAACCTACTGTACTAGTACTTGATACTGTGTAAGCTGCTGTTGCTGTTGGAGTTACCACAGCACTACCACTACTAAATGTATATGTAGCACCACCACTTGGCACCATAGTAAAGCTATTACCAGCACAAACTGCACCGCTATTAACTGATACACTTGGTGCAGCATTAACTGTTACACTACTAACAGCTGTATTACTACTCACACAACCAGCAGCACTTGTACCAGTTACATTATAATTTGCTGTAGCAGTTGGAGTTACAACTGCACTACCACTTGAGAAAGTGTAAGTACTTGCACCACTTGGCACCATTGTAAAGCTATTACCAGCACAAATTGCACCACTTGTTACCGATACTGTTGGTAATGCATTTACTGCAATTGATGTAGTAACTGTTTGAGAACAACTATTTGTTGTATTTGTACCTACTACACTATAAATTGTAGTAACTGTTGGAGAAACACTGATAGAAGCTGTTGTAGCACTTGTGCTCCAGCTATAGGTGTTTGCTGTACCGCTAGCAGTAATGGTTGCTGACTGACCAGCACACAATGCACTTGCACTTGAAACTGCTGTAACCGTTGGGCCTGCAGGTGCTGTTACGTATAAATTTTTTTGAGCAGATGTACCACAGCTATAGCTTGCAGTAACTCCCATAATACCAGTACCTGTAGCAATTACAGAAATAGTATTAGTTGTACTAGTACCTACCCAACCACTAGGTAAAGTCCACGTGTATGCCGTTGCTGTAGGAATTGCAGTTACTGAATAAATAGTAGCTGTTGAACAAGAAGCTACACTTGCCGGACCAGAAATAACTGAAGGCTGAGTGGGAACTGGAGAAGTACCTGTTGGTGTAAAACGATAAGCATCAGCAACAGAAGCTGTCCAAATAGTACTGTTTCTACCTGGTGTTGGGTAACCCACGTTACCAGCCACATCTTGTATACCTTGTGTACAAGTAGTAAATAAATTAGTACCTCTATTTGAGTTAAATGTATGGATTTCAATTACGTTAGTGGTTTCGTAAATTTTAATTTGCCCATTATACACACCTAAACCGCTATAATAAGCTACGTTTGAGTAGGTTACAATATATACTTGGTTTGGCGTAGTACCAATAGTTTGTGCAGTAATAGTACCGCCGTTGCTTGTATTTAAATCCATCCAACTGGCAGCTATGTAATTATTAATAGCACCACCTAGTGATGGGCACTGCACACCTGAGCAACAACCACTACCTACAGCTGAAAATGAAAGAAAACCATTGGTTGAAACATAAGCACTTGTATAAGTATTACACATAAATGTAAATGTAAAACCTATTGGTAACGCTCCAGAAATAGCATCGTCACCACTGATTACTGCAGGACCGGCGGCTGGTGTAACAGATGGCGTAATAGAAGATAAACTGTACGAACAGTTTGTAACGCATTGCGAGCGCATTGTTGTAGCAAGCGTAAGGCCTGCAAATAATAATAGTAGTGATTTTTTCATGTTTTTTTGTTTGGGTTTATAATTGTTTACTTTAAATTTTACCAAATATACTAAAAAATTACCGTTCATAAAAATTAAATATTAAAAACTTATCAGTTTCAATAAAAAACTGTAAAAAACCTTCGGAAGGTTATTTCATCTCAAATAGTTTAGGGAAATCGTAAATTTTTATTAAAGATTATAAACATAGTCTTTAATCAATTCAG
>JANYEQ010000016.1 GCA_025363015.1 Bacteroidota bacterium | reverse complement strand
ATGAATTTGTGCCGATTTTTGTTTCCGCAACTCGCTCGGAATAGTGATTAAACAAAATGATTTTACAGGCTACTTCGCAGGCTTTACGGCAATTAATAGCTGAGTCGGAATATAGTTTATTCCTAAAATGCCTATTAGCTATGCCAGCATAGTTAATATAATCTTCTATTTTTTGAGGCAGTTTATTGTTCACTCATTAAAATTAAGTATTCTAATTTACTTTTTTGTAATTTAAAAATCTATTGATTTACAGAGATTGAATATTTTACTACATTTAGGTTTTAATTCAAAAATGAAGCCATTAATTAAAGACGAAAGTATTTCTCTTATAGCCAGACAGGATTGGGTTTATATTTTGACTGATAAAATTGAGTGCGATAAGTTGTTTTATGCAGTCCATTTCAACGAAATGAATAAAAACAAAACTGTTTTTACAGAATTATTGGGCGAGGGTTTATCTAAATTAATAAGAATTGATTTTAATACCAACAAAGGTTTTAAAACTGGAGAGTTCAATACTCAAACAACTTTTACAAATATTTTTTTTAACGTAGAAAAAATACGAATTTATAGTGAAATTGATATTGAATTTGTTTTAAGTGTTTATGAAAATAAGATATTAAGCAAAGTAGTGAAATAAATGGGTTAATTTTAAGCAGTTAGTTTAACTCAAACCGTCAATTGACGGTTTGAATTAAAATACCAAAATTGTAGCATAACCCAATATCTTCATTTTCCTTATTATTAATCTATACAATCAGCGAACTTCGTAAGCCCCAACATTGCACTTCCACAGCATCTATACTGTATGTAAAAATGTATGTAAAACAAAACAGCCCCTATTTATAGGGGCTGTTGCCAATTTTAAGTGATCCCGCTGGGATTCGAACCCAGGACCCCTACATTAAAAGTGTAATGCTCTACCAGCTGAGCTACGGAATCATTACATTTTATCGCAGGAACCGTTTTAGTAAACTAAAACATTTCGTGTGCGGGTCTGTTTTAAGTGTTATGTTTAAAACAGGTTGCAAATATAGTAGCATTTTTATTAAACGCAAAATATTTTTTATTCTTTTTTTACTTATTATTGCCTTAGCATTATTTACCTTTAAAAAACAATTTTCTTGTTTATGTTTGAAACCCCCGAAATAAAGCTTCTTACAGGTTTTTGCTCAATAACCTTTGGCGAAACGATTGAAAACGTAAAAAAAATTGTAGGCCCACCCGAAGAAATACAACAATTAACCAACGAACTACTAAATACCTCGTCAACCGTTTACCATTATTGGGATTTGGGCTATTCGCTTTTTTTTGACACCACAAAAAACAATACGTTTTGTAGTGTAGAATTAGATAACAAAGAAGCCGTATTGTTTAATACCAAACTGTTTAACTTAAAAGAAAAAGAAATAATACAACTTTTAAAAGTGAATGGTTTTAAATTAAGTGATACTGAAACCCATGAATGGGGCGAAAAACGCCTAAGTTTTGATGAGGCGGGTTTAGATTGTTATTTCGAAAATCAAAAATTAGTATCAGTAAACTTTGGCATTATTGATACAGGCGAAAACTTCTATTATTTTCCTAATTAATCGTAACTTTGTAAAACGTAAAAAAAATTAAACCATGCCTGGAACCGAATTATTTGGCGCAGAAGAGCGCAAAGAGATTGAAGATGTATTAAGTACCGGAATTATGTTCCGTTTTAACCACGATGCACAACGTAATAATTTTTGGAAAGCAAAAGATTTTGAAACCGAAGCAAAAAAAATTACGGGCGCAAAATATGCACTAGCAGTATCAAATGGTTCGGCTGCAATTTTAGCAGCTTTAGCTGCCAGTGGTATTGGTACTGGCGATGAGGTAATTTGCCCTCCATTTACATACATTGCCACCATTGAAGCTGTATTAATGCTTGGTGCCTTGCCAGTGTTTGCCGAAATTGACGAAACCTTATGCCTAAGTGCCAACGGTATTAAAAAAGCTATTACTCCAAAAACTAAAGCAGTTTGCTTAGTCCACATGTGCGGTGGCAATGCTAATATGGACGAGATTATGGCAGTTGTAAAGCAGCATAATTTAATTTTAGTAGAAGATGCTGGTCAGGCATTTGCAGCATCGTATAAAGGAACATCAACAGGTTTATTTGGTAATGCAGGGGCTTATAGCTTTGATTTTTTTAAAATTGCAACCGCTGGCGAAGGCGGTATTTTGGTAACAAACGATGAAGCAACTTATAAGTTTGCCGATAGCTATTGCGATCATGGGCACGACCATCAAGGCAGTAATCGTGGAATGGAAAATCACCCAATTATTGGGTTTAATTACCGTATTAGCGAATTACATGCGGCAGTTGGTGCTGCACAAACGCGCAAAGTACCAGCTATTCGTAAAGCTAACTTAAAAAATAAAGCATTTTTACAACACCAACTTTCAAAAATTGAAGGCGTAAGTTTTGCTACACTAGGCGATACTGAGGGTGATAGCGGTACATTTTTAAATATTTTAATGCCAGATACAGAAACTGCGAAACGTAGCGTGGATGAATTTAATAAAGCAGGCGTTGGTGGATTTAATTATTGGTTTACAAATATGTACCATTTTATTAACCAATGGGAACATATTAAAAATTTAAAAACCGCCAGTAAACTACCAATACAAGTATTAGGTGCACCACAAGATTATAATAATTTGCATTTGCCAAAAACACAAGAAGTAGTGGGGCGATTAATTTCTTTTGGTATTCGTTGCACATGGACAGAAGAAGAGTTGAGCAAGTTAGCTGATAATATTGGAATGTGTATTCAAAAAGCCATAAAGCCCGTTAATGCATAATTTGCATTAGAAATAAATTTTATTTCTAATACATTGGAAGAATATTTTAATAATTTAAAAAAAACTATAGAAAGTTTTTCGGTTACTACTAAAATTAATAGCAACGAAATTATTTTTTTACAAAAAGAACAGCATATTACTGTTGTTTTTTGTGAATCTTGTTTTTTATCGAAAAATAAGATATCAATACCAATAGATTATTTAGTAACACAATTTGATAAGATTATTTGGTTCATTCAATCAAAACTTAAACTCAATAAAACTATTTACGCACGGTTATGTACCGTACAAAAAATTGATAAACCTACCGCTGCCAATTTTATAAATAAGTATCATCTTTTAAATTGGGTAAACTGTGTGCACCATTATGGTTTATTTTATAAAAGTGAATTACTATGTGTAGCAAGTTTTAGTAATGGGCGTAAAATGAATCGTTTAGAGCCAAACCAACGAAGCTTTGAGTTAATACGTTTTTGCAGCAAAGGTGGTATAACAGTTACAGGTGGATTAACCAAATTATTAAATCATTTTTGTATTCAAAAAAATCCGGGCGATGTAATGACTTATATCGATAAACAAATTGGCAACGGCCAATCATTTATATCGGCAGGGTTTACATTACATAGCGAAACGTCGCCCAATTATTTTTTAGTTAATAAAAAAACATTTGAACGTATTTTAATAAAAAATAAAGAGGTTGATTTTGATAAAAGCCAATTTTATTTAACACAAAATTTTGGCAATTTAAAATTGGTTTATACCTATAATAAATTATTATAAAATTAACGTTAATACACACTTTTTTTAGTTTACTTTAAAAAACATTTACAACTACTATTTGTTCTATATTAAAAATGAAACCTCAATTTATTGAAGACGAAAATATTGAAGTAATTGGTGCGCGTTCGCATAACTTAAAAGATATTTCGCTTACCATTCCACGCAACCAATTAGTTGTTATTACTGGCTTAAGCGGTAGTGGTAAATCATCATTGGCATTTGATACAATTTATGCCGAAGGCCAGCGCCGTTACGTAGAGAGCTTTTCGAGTTATGCTCGCCAGTTTTTAGGCAATTTAGAGCGACCCGATGTTGATAAAATATCAGGTCTCAGTCCTGTTATTTCTATCGAACAAAAAACGGTAAATAAAAATCCTCGCTCTACGGTTGGCACCATTACCGAAATTTATGATTTTATGCGCTTGCTATTTGCGCGTGCCGGCCAAGCCTACAGCTACAATACCGGCGAAAAAATGGTGCGATATAGCGATGAGCAAATTATAGATTTAATTTTACAAAAATACGCCTCGCAAAAAATAAATTTATTAGCCCCTATTGTTAAAGGACGCAAAGGGCATTACCGCGAATTGTTTGAAGATATTCGCAAACGTGGTTTTAACAAAGTACGTATTGATGGCGTTATTGTTGATATTACACCAAAAATGCAAGTTGATCGTTACAAAATTCATGATATTGAAATTGTAATTGATAGATTAGAAATTACTGCCGATATAAAAATACGTCTTAATCAATCCCTACAAACTGCTATGAAACATGGTAAGGGAACCATTATGGTATTTCCACATAGCGAAGATATTACTAAATTAAAAAAGAAAAACTTTACACAAAAAGAAGATACAAATAGCGCTAAATTTTTTAGTAGATTACTGATGTGCCCAACAACAGGTATTAGTTACGATGAACCCGCACCAAATTTATTTTCGTTTAACACCCCTTATGGCGCTTGCTCACAATGTAATGGACTTGGAGAAATATCTGAAATTGATATTGCCAAAATTGTGCCTAATACAAAATTAAGTATTGCCAAAGGAGCATTTGCAGCTATTAGCGCTCATAAAAGCAGTTGGGTGTTTAAACAAATAGAAGCTATTGGTAAGGCATACGATTTTAATTTAGATACGCCTTTTGACGAAATTAACGATGATGCTATAAATATTTTATTGTATGGTAGCGATGAATTATTTAAAGTTGAAACCGATGGAGGCATGTATAACACTACTTTTGAAGGCATAGCCACTTTTATTACCAAGCAAGCCGAAGACGATCCAAGCCCTGCTATGCTGCGCTGGGTACAAGGCTTTACCAATAAAAAAAATTGCCCTAGTTGTAACGGCACGCGTTTAAAAAAAGAAAGTTTATATTTTAAAATTGCCGATAAAAATATTTCGGAATTAGCCGATTTAGATATTTCTATTTTACAAACTTGGTTTAGCGATGTTGAAAAACGTTTAGATAAAAAACAAAATATTATTGCTAAAGAAGTTTTAAAAGAAATTAGAAGTCGTATACAATTTTTAATGGATGTGGGTTTAGATTATGTTACTCTTAACCGTTCGAGTAAAACCCTTAGTGGGGGAGAGGCGCAGCGCATTCGTTTAGCTACACAAATTGGTTCACAACTAGTAGGCGTATTGTATATTTTAGATGAGCCCAGTATTGGCTTACATCAACGCGATAACGTACGTTTAATTACCGCCTTAAAAAATTTACGAGATATTGGTAACAGTATTATTGTAGTTGAACACGATAAAGATATGATTGTAGAAAGCGATTATGTGATTGATATTGGTCCAGGAGCTGGCGTGCATGGCGGAAAAATTGTGGCAAGTGGCACGCCTAAACAAATGCTAAAATTAAATACCGTTACGGCTAATTACATTAACGGTAAGTTTAAAATTGAAGTTCCAAAAACACGTAGAAAAGGAAATGGAAAAAAAATAACCTTAAAAAATTGTACAGGGCATAATTTAAAAAACGTGAGTGCCGATTTTCCATTAGGGAAATTTATATGCGTTACAGGTGTTAGTGGCAGTGGTAAAAGTAGTTTAGTTAACGGAACACTTTATCCCATTTTAGCCGCACATTTTTATAATTCCGAAAAAAAGCCATTGCCTTATAAAAGTATTGTAGGTTTAGAACATATAGACAAGATCATTGATATCGACCAAAGCCCTATAGGACGTACACCACGAAGTAACCCAGCCACTTATACAAATGTGTTTGGCGATATTCGTAACTTATTTGCCGAAATACCCGAAGCAAAAATACGAGGTTATAAACCCGGACGTTTTTCTTTTAACGTAAAAGGTGGGCGTTGCGAAACTTGCGGTGGCGCAGGTGTTAGAACCATTGAAATGAATTTTTTACCTGATGTATATGTGCATTGCGACACCTGTAATGGCAAGCGCTATAACCGCGAAACCTTGGAAGTTCGCTTTAAAGGCAAGTCTATTAGCGATGTGTTAAACATGACTATTGACCAAGCCTGTGAATTTTTTGAAAACAATCCAAATATTTACCGTCAAATAAGCACACTACAAAATGTAGGCTTAGGTTATATTACTTTGGGGCAACAAGCCACAACGCTTAGTGGTGGTGAGGCACAACGCGTAAAACTAGCTACCGAATTAAGTAAACGCAATACAGGTAACACCTTTTATATTTTAGATGAACCCACAACGGGTTTACATTTTGAAGACATACGGATTTTATTAGAAGTATTAAATAAGTTAGTTGATAGCGGAAATACTGTTTTGGTAATTGAACACAATATGGATATTATAAAAGTAGCTGATTATATTATAGATATTGGTCCCGAAGGCGGTAAAGCTGGTGGAGAAATACTATTTGCAGGCACACCAGAAGATTTAGTAAAAGTAAAAGATAGTTACACCGCTCCGTTTTTAAATAAAGAATTGAAATAGCAAGAGATTTGTGTTTCTAAAATTAAAATAAATGTTTTACAATTTGTACTTTTGACAAACAAAAAATAATTTAAAAATGAAAATTGCAGTTGTTGGTGCTACTGGTTTAGTAGGCACAAAAATGTTAGAAGTGTTAGCAGAACGAAACTTTGTAATAACAGAATTAATACCTGTTGCTTCCGAAAAATCGGTAGGGAAACAAATTAATTTTAAAGGCAAAAAATATACTGTACACAGTATGCAACAAGCTATAGATGCTAAACCACATATTGCCTTGTTTAGTGCGGGTGGCACAACCTCGCTAGAGTTTGCCGAAAAATTTGCAGCTGTTGGCACTACCGTTATTGATAACTCAAGTGCATGGCGCATGGATACAACAAAAAAATTAATTGTACCCGAAGTAAATGCAAATCAATTAGCAAATACCGATAAAATAATTGCTAACCCTAATTGTTCCACCATACAATTGGTAGTAGTATTAAACCCATTACATCATAAATATAAAATTAAACGGATAGTTATTTCAACCTACCAAAGCGTTACAGGTACTGGTGTTAAAGCCGTTACTCAGTTAACTAACGAACGTAATGGCATTGATGGGGAAATGGCCTATAAATATAAAATTGATATGAATGCCATACCTCAAATTGATGTTTTTTTAGAGAATGGGTATACTAAAGAAGAAATGAAATTAGTAAATGAAACTAAAAAAATAATGAGCGATGATACTATTGCCTTAACAGCTACTACTGTTAGAATACCAGTAATGGGTGGGCATAGCGAAAGTGTTAATATTGAATTTGAAAATGATTTTGATGTAAACGATATTAAAACTTTACTAAAAAATACACAAGGTATTATTGTACAAGACGATTTAGCGAACCAAGTTTACCCTATGCCAATTAACTCGCATAACAAAGATGAGGTTTTTGTAGGGAGAATAAGAAGAGATGAATCGCAAGCAAAAACACTAAACCTTTGGATAGTAGCTGATAACTTGCGCAAAGGCGCAGCTACAAATGCCGTGCAAATTGCAGAATATTTAGTACTGCATAAGTTAGTGTAAGTTTTTAAAACTGCCCTGTTTCTACTAACTTTACAGCGCGCTCAATCATAATATCTTCTTCGGAATTGTAATTAACTTTCATACTGTTTCCAAATAAACTGGCTAAGGCTTGCCAAAAATAAGCTTGAAAATTGCCACGCATTTGTTTTACAATCTCGTAAGTTGTCTTGCCCGTTTCGCGGTCAATTAATTTCATTAATACCTTACCTTGACTTACAGTTAGGGCTTTTAACTCATCTTCAAACTCATGGCGTAAATCTTTTTCGCATAATTTTAAATACGCCTTTTTTTGCTTTTCATCTGTGAGTATAGCTAATACTTTATCATACTCTTTTAATTTAGCTGCAGCTAAAATTGCATAAGGGTAAACCACTTTTACATTGTATTTGGTACGTGTCCATAATTCATATTGGCGGGGTGTTTTAAATACAAAATCAGTAATTACATCCACTGTAAATAAATCTATTACGGGTATGGTATCGCCATTTACAATTTCGGCACGGCACCTAAAGCCCTTTTCGGGTGGTACCGTTAAGTCAACAAATGTTGTTTGAGAAATAAAAAAAACTGGCGTAAATACAAATAAAACAAAAATTGTTTTTTTAAATAAATTGTTTTTAAATATGTAAATACAATTTTTCATTTATTATTTTATGGAATTAAGATGACACAGATTGTTTTAATTGAAATAATATAAAATTATTAAACATTTAACACAATAGCCTTCTATCCATTTAGAATATTATACGCAAAAGGTAACCTATAAGTTGCAGCTAATTTAATCTATTTGTCTTCCATTGGCTTTTTTTAACAGAATTAACGGTTTCTACAACGTTTGTATTTTTTTTGTTATCAAAAATCAAAGCACCCGCCAAGGCCGAAATTTCTTCTAATTCAGTATTTTTAATTGTTAAAACTTCGGGGGTAAAATAATTTTGTATAAAACCCGTATCAAAATTACCACTTACAAAAGCATCGTGCTTTAAAACAAAGGTGCAAAAATCTAAAGTAGTTTCAACCCCTACTATTTTATAGTCGTTAATGGCACGCAGCATTTTTTCAATAGCTTCGGTTCTATCTTTTCCATGCGTAATTAATTTAGCAATCATGCTATCGTAATAAATAGGTATATTCATACCTTGTTCAAAACCGTCATCAACCCGCACACCATTGCCTGTTGGCGTTTTGTAAATAGACAAATTCCCAACCTCTGGTAAAAAATTATTTAAAGGATCTTCGGCGCACACGCGTATTTCAATAGCGTGTCCGTTTATTTTTAAATCATCTTGGGTAAATGATAATTTTTCGCCACGGGCTACTTTAATTTGCTCTTTTACTAAATCTATTCCTGTAATCATTTCGCTTACAGTATGCTCTACTTGCAAGCGGGTATTCATTTCTAAAAAATAAAAATTTAATTTATCGTCTAGTAAAAATTCAACTGTTCCAGCACCACTGTAATTACAAGCCTTTGCTACATCAACCGCACATTTGCCCATTTTTTCACGAAGTTGTGGAGTTAAAACACTGCTTGGCGCTTCTTCTACAACTTTTTGATGACGACGCTGAATGCTACATTCTCGCTCAAATAAGTACACACAATTACCATAATTATCGGCCAACAATTGTATTTCTATATGGCGCGGGCAACTGGCATAGCGTTCGATAAAAACGGCACCATTACCAAACGAAGAGATGGCTTCACTTACAGCAAATTTCATTTGTTCTTCAACGTCGCTTTCTTTTTCAACCAAGCGCATACCTTTACCACCACCACCGGCACTGGCTTTAATTAATAAAGGAAACCCAATTTGTTTCGCAATTTTAATAGCTTCGGCTACGTCACTAATAGCACCGTCCGATCCTTCAATCATAGGCACGTTCATTTTTTTAGCTGTGGCTTTGGCGCTTAATTTATCGCCCATCATATCCATACTTTCGGCACTTGGGCCAATAAAAATAAGCCCCGCTTTTTTTACTTTGCGAGCAAAATCAGCATTCTCACTTAAAAATCCATATCCTGGATGAATGCCATCTACTTTTAATTGTTTACAAATTTCAATAATTTTTTCGCCTTGTAAATACGATTGCGAACTTGGTGGCGGGCCCACGCAAACCGCCTCATCGGCGTATTTCACAAAGGGTGCATGGCGGTCGGCTTCCGAAAAAATAGCGACTGTTTTTATGCCCATTTCGCGGGCACTGCGCATAACACGTAAAGCAATTTCGCCACGGTTGGCTATTAAAATTTTTTGCATATTTTTTTGTTTTAACCCTTTTTTGAGGCAGCTATATTTTATTAGGATAAAATTAAGAAACATATTTAAATCTACAATCTTAAAAAATAACTAAATTTGTATAAATGCAAGCACAAACGCTTATAAATTATATTAAAAATCCTGTTTTATTGGATAAAGAAAGTGTGCCTCAACTACAAAAATTGGTACAAGATTTTCCATACTTTCAAGGTGCTCATATTTTACTGAGTTTGGCAAGTAAAAGGTGGGATGCTTCGGTGTATCAACAATCACTTAAAAAAACAGCTATTGTAATCAGTAATAGAGCACATTTATTTAATTTAATTAATGGTTTACAAGAAGAAAGTATAACAAGTATTACTACTGTTGAAACAGAGCAAACCATCATAAATAAAGAAAAAACTGAGACTATTGTAACTGAAATAGAAGCCTTAAAAACATCGTTAGAAGATATAAAACACGAGTTAGATATTTTAAAAGCTACTGAAGTTGTAATTGAAAATTTGGTTTTAACAGAGGAAAAACCAATTATTAATGAAGAATTAGTGCCCGAAAATTTAGAGAAAGAAATTGAAAAAGCAGTAGTGAATGCTTATATTGAAAAGGAAATAATTGCAACGGCTGAACTTAATAATGCAGAAACGGTAAAACCCCAACCGGAAAATTTTACGGATTGGTTACAATTATTAAAGAAAAATAATGGTCAGCCTTTTGCCGAAAAAAATACAGTCACTCTTAAAACAAATAAGCAATTACAAAGCGAACAAACTTTTGTAGAAGTTAAAAAGCAAAAGCAAAAAGCACTAATTGATAAGATAATTGAAGCCAACCCTGGCGCTATAAAAAATAAAGAAGAAAAGAAGTTTTTTGTGCCTATTACTCAGGCAAAAGAGAGCTTAATTGAAAACGAACACCTTATTACTGAGACTTTGGCCAAAATTTATGCAATGCAAGGTAGTGTAAATAAGGCAGTTAGGGCTTATGAAATATTAAGTTTGAAATTTCCACAAAAAAGTGCTTACTTTGCAACCCTAATTAAAAATTTAAAAGAAAACCAATAAAACCAATAAATATGATTTTTTCGATTTTGATAATTTTAGTATGTATTTTATTAATATTAGTAGTATTAGTACAAAATAGTAAAGGCGGCGGTATTCAAAGTCAGTTTGGCGCAGCTACCCAAATAATGGGTGTAAAACGTGGTACCGAGTTTATTGAAAAAGCAACTTGGGGTTTAGCTATTACCTTAATAGTATTAAGTGTATTAATGGCTCCAAAAAGCAGTATTACGCAAACTACTGATACTGATAGCGGTTCTATAGCTAAAAAGAAAGCGCAAAATGCAGTAAGTACACAACAACAAGCGCCTGCCGTAAACACAGCTACTAAATAATACGTTTATAAAAACAAAAAAAGCGTTTTGGTTTAACCAAAACGCTTTTTTTGTTTTAGTACATTTCTACTCCTTAATGAGCTTATAATTTTTAATTCCATTTTTATGTTTTAGGCATACCAAATAAATTCCTTTTTGTAAGGTGCTAACATCAATACTTTCAATATGTTTAGCATGCTTGTTTAATATTTGTTTCCCTTCCATATCATAAATACTCACTTCATTAATTGTAAAATCGCTTTCAAAGTTTAATTCGTTTAGTGCCGGATTTGGGTAAATATAATTTGCAGCGTTTAAATGTTGTTGGTATTTAATACTAGTTGGTGTATAATAACTGCACACACAGTCTGCCCAATGGTTTTGCATGGCTCTATCTTTTGCAGCATTGGTGTTGGTATTGTATGCGTTTGGAATACCCAATATGCTCCAATGATGTACACTTGCATTAAAGCATTGTGGACGCTGAGTGCCAGTATAATAAAGGCTTTTTTCGGTTAAACTATTTGTATTTGTAGGTGTTAATACATTATTAATTTTATTTCCGTATTCTAAATTGCCATTACCAACAATAGTATATAAGCCATAACCACTACCTGTATTTGTTACCTCTAATCCTAAAAACTGAGTAGTGTCAGTAGCAGGGCCGGTATTCATAAATACACCAAACAACTCTGATCGATTTCTAAATAAAGTATTGTAAGGTCCGTTTTTTGCATGTGAATTATCAATCACTGTATTTTGATTAATGTTTCCTTCGCATAAATTGGCAAAAGGATAATTGCCGTGAAACACAATATCGCCAGCACTATTTGTTGGAAAAAAACTTTGATTCCAATACGGATTAAACGAATAATTATAGCCGCACACATTGCCATTTGCCCCAGCTTGAAATAACATAGAATGACGAAGATTTTGAAATACATTATTTTCAATTTTACACTCGTTAGTGCTGTACTGCAGGGCAATACCATACCCTTGCCCGCTACCGCCATAAGCAAAAGCATGATGAAAATAGGAATTTGTAATATCAATATTTGAACTTCGGTTTAATTCAACGTGCGCATAATTAGTAGAGTCGCCTTCAATGCCATGTATCCAACATTGCACAGCCCTATCAAAACTAAATAAACTAGTTTGCTGTGTAGTTGCATCTAATCGCTGAATTTTTAAACATTCAAAACCAATAGCTTTACGTGGATTTATTTTTGTTAGTTTTGGTTGCAATGCTAATTTATAATAAAATCGAAAAGGTGAATTAAATGTAATTTTATTTCCTGCAATAGCTTTTATCTGAAGTACTTGTCCAAGGCTTTTATATGCCCAGCTATCATTCATATAAGCATTGTCAGTGCATTGTAAATACACCCATTGCCCAACGCTAAACCCACTCGCATTTAAAACATTTACCCAATTACTATCTCTAACACCAGCAGAACTAAAGCTTGTAGTATCTGTATTTACTTGGCTTCCTGTAATATTAATACAGTTATTTAATACGCCATTTAAATTAAAACGTAATTGTGTACTATCATAGCCATCGCCTTTAAAGGTAATGCTATCGCGGTTTACAGTAACTTGTCCTGTAAAACTATATACCCCTTTTGGAAAATAAATAACGCCCCCTTTATTATTTAAAGCTATCATGGCATTTGCTAATGCACTATTGTTATTGCTAGAGTTTGTATTGTTGCCACCATAACTCATAATATTTATAGTTTGGTTATATACAGGTTTAAGACCCTTAAAACCTGCATCTTGCCAGTTAAAAGTTTTAATAGAATACGATTGAGCAAAATTAACGAGTGTAAAAAAAAATATAATTAATGTGTAGCTAATTTTTTTCATTGGTAAGTAGTATTATTTTTTTTGGAGCACAGCTGTTTAATAAAAATAAAGTTACAAAAAATAAATTAAATTTTTGTAACCATCATTTTAAATTGGTTACAGCTTATTAGCGAAAATAAAATTTGTAACTTTTTTTAATACAATCATTATGCAATTATTAACCTCTAAATAAATAATTGCTATGAGTAACGCAAAAGAAACCCCTCGCCAAAAAATGATAGGTATGATGTACCTTGTGCTAACCTGTTTGCTGGCTTTAAACGTTAGTAAAGAAGTATTACAAGGTTTTGTTACCATTAACGATAGTATTGAAAATACAAACTCTAACTTTAACGCAAATACTAAATTAATGATGCAAGCCTTTGATGAAGCTATTAAACAAGGACATAACGACGCCAAGCCCTATTATCAAAAAGCAAAAGAAGTGACACAACTTACACAAAAAACGTTTGATTATATTGCTATTTTAAAACAACAAGTAAAACAATATACCGAAGATGTAAAAGGTGCTGATACTATGAATTTAGCACAAATTGAACGTTTAGACGATTACGATAAACCTACCTTTTTTTTAATTGGTAGCGATGAAACAAAACCAAAATCAAGCCAATATTCAGCAACAGAATTACGTGTAACTATTGAAACATTAACCCATCAGTTAAATAAAATAATTGATGATATGAAAGATAAAAACGGATTAAAATTACCCGAAAAAGATTATTTAATTTTAAAAGATAAAATTAAATTATTTACGCCCCACAATAATTTTAAAGACAAAGAGGGTAAGCCTCTTACCTGGGAACTAAAAAATTTTTATAATATGCCATTAGCTGCGGTAGTTACCAATCTTTCAAAAATACAAAGCGATATTAGAAATATTGAAGCTGAAATGGTTACTACCTTTGCCTCAGCATCGGGTAAATTAGCCGTAAAATTTAATCAATTACAAGCCCGTATTGTACCTGTTAGCCAATATGTACAATCGGGTAATGCTTTTACTGCAGATGTTTTTTTATCTGCTTCATCTACCGATTTTACAAACGAAAACATGCAGTTTATTTTAGGCGATGTAGATACAACTACTGGAAAAATTGCCGAAGGAGCTACCATTTTACCCATTGAAAGTGGAACAGGTAAAATAAATATACCAACTAGTGGCGCAGGGCATAAAGAAATAAATGGATGGATAAAATTTAAAGATGGAAACGGTACTAATAAATATTATAAGTATGTTAACGAATACATTGTTGCTAATAGTGCGGTTGCTGTGAGTGCTGAGAAAATGAATGTATTTTATATTGGTATTGATAACCCGGTAAACATTTCGGCAGCAGGTGTGGCACCAACCGATTTAGTGATAAATGTAACGGGTTGTGGTGCTACCTTAAACAATAATGGTAATGGAAAGTATATTGCAAAAGCAATTAGCGCTGGCACATGTGTTATAACTGTAATGCAAAAAACAGCAACAGGTTTAAAACAACAAGGCGCACCTATAATATTTAGAGTTAAAAAATTTCCTAATCCACCATTACGTATTAATGGTAAAAGTTCGTTTGGTAATATTGAAATGCCTTTAAGCGATGTGAAAAATATAACCAGTATTGGTACTGATAATTCAGGCTTTGATTTTAATGCTCCGTTTAAAGTAATAAAATTTAAAGTAAGTGTTGCCAGTAATGGTGCTATTTCACAAGATTATACATGCACTGGCAATACGCTTAGCCAACAAGCAAAGGATGCAATTTTAACTAAAGCAAAAAAAGGTGGTAAGGTATATTTTGAAGATATTATTGTGCAAGCGCCTGATGGACCACGCGATTTTCCAGACACTAAAATTATAATAAAGTAAATTTGTTGCGTGTATGCTATTACCTATAAAATAATTTTTTAGAAGGATGTATCGATAAAACAAAATCACAAAATTTTAAAATAGCTTTTCTGTTCATGATTTGATTATTTTTAATAATAACTTTTGTTAAACCATTTTTTTTGAAAACAGTAACAAAAAAAGAGGCGGTTTATAATGTTTGCATTATATTTGAATATTATGAATAAAGTATTAAAACTATACTCTAAAGAAACAGTAAAAAATTTAGTTCGCACACGCCAAAACGAAATAAAAATTGGCGAAAATGTTAATTCTGTTCTTAATGACTTTGTAGATGAGTTAAAAAATAGTATAGCACAATTTGTAATTATTGGCATACCTGAAGATATTGGAGTACGAGCTAATTATGGTAGAGGCGGAGCAAATACTGCCTTTAAACCGGCTTTAGAAAGTTTTTTAAATTTACAACAAAACGATTTTTTAAAAGGAGAAACAATTTTAGTAGCAGGCGAAGTTTTTGTAGATGATATAATGGAACAAGCCCAACACTTAAATACAAAAAATAAAAACGACATTACCCATTTAAGAAATTTAGTTTCTGAAATTGATAATAGGTTGACAACAGTTATACAACAAATTATTACAGTAAATAAAATCCCTATTATTATTGGTGGAGGACATAATAACGCATACGGCAATATTAAAGGTACTAGCCAAGCATTAAATAAAAAAATAAACGTAATTAATTGCGACCCACATTTAGATTTTCGTTTAGCTGAAGGAAGACACAGTGGCAATGGCTTTAGTTATGCTTTTACCGAAAATTATTTAGATAAATATTCGGTTTTTGCTATGCACGAACAATATAACAATCAACAATCTATTCAACAGTTTAAAGAAAATAACTCACAATTATATTTTAATACTTACGAAAGTATTTTTGTGCGCGAAGATATTGATTTTAAAACAGCACTTCATCAAAGTATTGGCTTTGTAAAAAATAATAGCTGTGGTATTGAGTTAGATTTAGATGCAATTACCAATGTGCCTAGCAGCGCTAAAACAAGTAGCGGTATTTCGCCACTACAAGCAAGGCAATACGTTTACCAATGTGCCGTGCAATTAAATTGTACTTATTTGCATATTGCCGAAGGCGCTCCTATTTTATCGCACATTAAAGCCGATAACAAAACCGGAAAATTAATTGCATATTTAATAAGTGATTTTATAAAAGCCATTTCGGCTAAAAAATTGTTTTAAAAAGTTTATATTTATACTTGTGTTTAGAGCCTTAAAATATATATTTATGTGTTGTGTGTTAATTTCAGGTTGTAAAAACACAACTAACACTACAAACGATAACTCTAAAACAATTGCTACAGCTGGTAATCAAACATTAAAATTAAATGAGTTTACTCAAAATTTTATTTCTACGGGTAACGTAAATGACAGCAATTACCTTGCAAAAAAACAAATAGAAGATTGGGCTACCGAAGTTTTATTTTACCAAGAAGCCCTAACAAAATTAAATACAGATGAGGTAGATGTTGAACAAAAAGTACAAGCCTACAAACAACAATTAATTAATTATATATATCAAACAAAATTGATAGAGGCTAATTTAGATACTAATGTTACCAAGCAAGAGGTAGAAGAATACTATGCTAATAACCGCACTAATTTTATTTTAAAAGATAACATTGTAAAAGTTAATTATTTAAAAATTGCTTTAAAATCAATCGCCTTAGATAAAATTAAGCGCCTGCTATACGCTAAAACTACAAAAGATAAGGACTTGTTAAAAAATTTATGTATTCAAAATGCTGAAAATTTTTTTATAAATGACAGCACCTGGTTGTATTTAGAAGATATAAAAAAAGAAATTCCAAAACTAAATACTCAACCTAATTTTGATTTAGGAGTGGGTAGAGTGGTAGAGTTTAGTGATGAATATTACTATTATTACTTAAAGGTAAATGACGAAAAAATTAAGAATGGCTTATCGCCTATAAATTTTGAACGACAAAATATTAAAAATTTTATAATCAATAATCGTAAAACAGTATTAATAAAACAGTATAAAAAACAATTATTTGATAAAGCGGTTGCCAATAAAACCTTTTTAAAATATTAATGTATAAGGCTCTTTTACATTTCCTATAATTTTCATACATTTGGTTATGCTTACTAAATTTTTAACTATACTTATTTTAATAATTTTTTCACAAACGTATTTTTCACAAACTACAAGTGCTGTTCAGGATACTATTTATTTAATGAATGGGCAAGTGGTAGGCGAAAAAATTATTGATACTGTATTGGGTGCCATCACCATAGTTAACCCTCAAAAAATTACACGCAAAATACATTATGAGTTAGAGCAATTATACATGGTGCGCTTTGCAAATGGCTACAAACGCTATTATTACCAACAAGATACCACCAAATACCAGTTTTTTACCCGTGACGAAATGTGGATGTTTATGAAAGGCGAAAACGATGCACGTAAAGGTTTTAAAGCCCGAGGTGCATTTATTGGTGCTAGTATTGCAGGTTTAATTGGTGGGTTAACGGGCACTTTTTATGCGCCTATTGCACCTTATGGTTTTATGGCCTTAAGTGGTTTAACAAAAATTAAAATTAGAGCAAATACAATAAGTAATCCTGTGTATGTTGAAAGCGATGCTTATATATTAGGATACGAGCGCGTAGCTAGGCAAAAACGTAAAATAAAATCGGTAGTAGGTGGTAGTATTGGCCTGGCAATAGGTTACGGTTTATATTTTTTATTACACAGCTATTACCCCGAAACAATTAATATAGGATTTAGTAAATAAAATAAATTTTCACATACGCATGAAAAAAATAATATTTTTAATAAGCTTACATTTATTTTTAGCTAAAGCGTTTTCACAAAATCAATTTAACTGTTCAAGTCACAATTACTATAAAGAACAATTAAATAGTAATCCTCAATTTAAAAATAATCAACAAGAGCTCGAAAAATTTACTGAGGAGTTTATTAAAAATAAAAATTTAAATAAATCAACTGCGGCTACATATATTATTCCTGTGGTGTTTCATGTAATATATACAAACGGTGCAGGGGATATTTCTGATGCACAAATCGTTAATCAAATAAATATTTTAAATCAAGAATTTCCTCGTCAGCAACCCGATACTATTTTAACTCCCGCTCCTTTTAAACCATTTACGGCACCATTTAATGTAGAATTTCGTTTAGCAACTATTGACCCTAGCGGAAATTGCACTAATGGTATTAATAGAGTTTACAACTCTTTAGCCAATTGCGCAGTAGCGCCTAACGATGTAAAAGCTTTATCCTATTGGCCTAGTAATCAATATTTAAATATTTGGTTAGTGCAGGTTATCCGTTACTCTTATGCAGGTTCTTGTAATGGCGGTGGTTATGCTACTTTTCCGGGAGGTAATGCAATATTAGATGGCATAAATATTAGAAGTGATTTAATTGGAAGTATTGGCACAGCTGCTACCAACCCTAGCTTTGGTAATTTTAAAGGACGTTATTTAATACACGAATTAGGGCATTGGTTTAACCTACGCCATATATGGGGCGATGCAAATTGTGGTAACGATTTTGTTTCAGATACACCACCCGCAGTAATTGATAATAGCGGTTGTCCGTCGTTTCCTCACAATCCAAATAATACCTGTGGTGCCGATGCCAATGGCGAAATGTTTACCAATTATATGGATTATACAAATGGCAATTGTTTAAATATGTTTACTGCTGGTCAAGTAGCACGTATGACAGCGTGTATAAATTCCCCCATATCGGGACGAAGTAATTTATGGTCTACTACCAACTTAAACGCTACAGGCACTAACAATCCTTATACATATCCAGCTAACTGTGTGGCTACACCCGAAATACTTCCTTACGGACCAATTATAGCCTGCGTTACCGATTCGGTAAAGTTTACTGATTATTCTTATAGTGGAAATTCAACTTCGCGTTTATGGAATTTTGGTTCAGGAAATGCATCCAGCCTAACGGATAGTATTGTAAAAGTAAAATACAATGCTGCGGGTATTTATACCGTTGCACTTACAAAAAATTATTTATTAAGTAGCAAAACTACAAGCTTTACAAATAAAGTATATGTGTTTGATAATGTTGCAAACCCGTTTTATGTAGTGCCTTTTAGCGATGGTTTTGAAAATATTTTTGCCTTTAATGCCGATTGGGTAACTATAAATAAAAATAACGATGCGGCTAATTGGCAATTAATAAATACTACAAATTTTTCGGGTAATAATTGTGTCACCGTAAATAATTTTGGAAACCCTGCCCCATCAACCGACGATTTAATTACACCACCTTATAACATGGCAGCAGTAACAAATGCTACCTTAAGTTTTAGAATGCATTTTGCAGCTACTGCAAATACCAATAGCGATAAATTAGAAGTGTCTATTTCTTCCGATTGTGGTTTAACTTGGTTTCAGCTGTACACAAAATCAGCGGCAAGTAATTTGCAAACCATAGCCTCTTTTCAAACAAGTGCTTATATTCCTCCAATGGCCTCAAGCGAATGGCGAGAGGAAAAAATTAATGTAGATGATTTTTATCTTTCGGATGATGTACGATTCAAATTTTCGTTTACAAGTGGTGGTGGTAATAATATTTTTATTGATGATATAAATATCAATGGTGTAAACTCGGTAGGTTTAAAAACTAATTATGTTGGTGGCGGTATAAAACTATTTCCAAACCCAACAGCCGATGTTTTAAATGTAGCCTTTACTTTAAAAAACAAAACTGCCATTCAGTTAGAAGTGATAGATGTAATGGGAAAAATTTGTAGTACACAAACTATTGATAAAATTACCGAAGGCGAAAATACAAGTGTAATTACTACTACTACTTTAAAAGCAGGAGTTTATTTTATAAAATTAAAGCAAGGCGGTGTAGGTGTTTATAATTGTAAATTTGTTAAACAATAAAAAATATTACCATTTTTCAAAATCAGTAAGTATTTTGCGTTGCTCTTTTGAGCGTAAATTAAAACTTGCTGTTAGTTCGTATGAAAAAAACGTGCCGTTACCTATAGTGCTATAGTATAATTCGTAACCAGCTTGTAATGTAAAATAATTATTTTTATATCCTAAATTAGTAAAGGCGCTGTTACTATATTTGTAACCAGCACCTACAATTAAATGTTTAAAAAAAACAGCATTTATGCCTAATTGATAAAAACAAAACTGTTGTTGTTTTTCATATCTACCATAAAAATGTAATACTGTTTTTTCAGAAAGTAATAAATTATAGGATGCAAATAGGCTTAAACGCGCGGGTAATTTGCTAAATCCTAAAAGTCCTTCATCGGGTTGATTAAAATGAAACACTGAAGCGCCAAAATAAAAGTGTTTGTAATTTAGTAATAAACCTGAACTGAAATCTACATTAATTTTTTTAGAACTTGTTATTTCTATATGGTTTTGCTGATAAATTTGGCTGCCAAATGTAAGTTTTGTTGCGTCTATATTTTTTTGCAAATACGTAATTTGAATTGAAGGCACAATTTTTAACTTTTTATCTAATAGCTCAAAATGCTGTGCATACGTTAAATCTAATCGTTGGGTTATTAATGTTCCATTGGCTTGGTTATCGTTTAAATAACAAAGTGCAACACCTCCTTTAATACGTTTTATGTAAGCATCAAAACTATTATAAAATGTAATATATGAAGATGATAAACTTGGCCACTGATTTCGGTAAACAGATTGGTAGCGCATAAACCCATTACTACCGGCAAATGATGGGTTTAAGTACAATAACGATTGTTGGTTACTAGTAAATAAAGGGTCTTGTGCCTGAGTTTTAAAAACAAATGCAATTAAAAAAATAAGCAAATAACGTTTTATAAAAACCATTAATTTAATAAATTTAAAATGCAATTATCGTAACTCAGGTTCTTTATTGTCCGCACCTGTTGATAGTACATTTGGTGCTTTTATAGGTTCTAAACTTTCGGCTTTTCTTAGTTTTTTCTTTTTTGTTTTTTTGGTTTCTACTTTTGTTGATGTTGTATTTTTTGTACTTACTATATTAGTATTTTTTTGTACAGTTTTTAAAACTATCATTTTTTTAATATAACCAACTTCTGGTTTTCCATTAGTAGTAAACGCCACTTTAATAAAATAGTTGGTTTCTTTAATAGCGGTATAGCTTTGTTTTTTTTGTACGTTACCAATTATTTTTGATGATTTATCTGGTTCTTCAAAAATAGTACCATCTTCGGTTGCTGTCCAAAATTCGCCAGTTTCATTTGTAGCAACAGGTGTGTTAATAATGGCGGTAAGGGTAGGTGTAATAATTGTAACAGTTGGTGTTACCATAACAGACGTTGTTTTAGTAACAAGAGTATCTTTTTTAATACTAGGTGTAGAATCGGTTAAAATAGTTTTTTTAATTAGTACAGGTTTAGGCTCTGTTTTTTTTATGGCTACTGTTGTACTTGGTATATTTGTAATTATTTTTGGTTTTGCTTTTATATTAATAAAATTAAATAACAGTAACGAAAAAGCAATAATTACAGCGCCAAAAACTATAGGTAAAACAACATTACGATTTATTTTAAACGAAAATTTTTTAACAACATCATCAATACTTTGTTGTTTTTGGTGCGTTTGCTGGTAGCTTTCAAATTTTAACCAAATGTCTTCGGTAAAAGGCATTTCGTTACCTTTTAGTTTTAAACGCAAATTACGCTCATCAATATCGTAACTATAATGGCTGCTCATTTTTTATTGATTTTATGTTTTTTTCAATATTTTTTTGCAAATTAAAACGTGCTTTTTCTAAATTACTTTTTACAGTTTCTTCACTGGCTTCTAAAATTTGTGCAGCATCTTTTAAAGTATAACTATCCACTACATGCAAATTAAATATTAAACGTTGCGATGGTACTAACTGTTGTAACGATTTTATTATAATTTCGTTATTGGCAGTATTTACATCTACAAAAACACTGTCCTCAAACAAATCGTAAGTTTTATCGCTAGTGCTTGTGGCGTAAACAGTGCTCGATACATAATATTCGCTTCGGATAGATTTAATAAAGTCTACACACTCTATAATAAATTGTTTTTCAATGAATTCAGCCACATTTAATTGCTGATTATGACGTTGCTGCTGTAATTTATGCAAACAATTATTAAAGGCAGCATTTAAAATTTCGTTAGCTTGTATTTGGTTTTTGCTATAACGGTTGCAAATGCCCGATAATTTTGGATACAATGTTTCAAAAACTTGCTTTTGGGCAATTTTATCGTGTTTAAAAAGTGCGGATAAGGTTTCTGCCGAAAACATAATTATAAAATTTAACTCTTTAAACGTAAAAATAAATTTAAAGTTGCATTTAAAATTGCCTACAACTAAAAGTTATTAGCAAAATAGCTTTTAAAACCCTTTAAAATGGTCTATTTCAATAAATATGTAGGTTTGTTTATTTAATTCTTATACTTTATCTTAATATTTTTTTTTGATTTTACAAATCAATTTTTGTAATTTTTTGGGTAATTTGTTATACTGCTGTAAATCAACACAATTAAAGGTTATCAACTACTCACGGTTAATTGCAAGTGTTTAAAACTTAGGCTAAGTGTTAATTCATTTACTTTTTAAACGGGCTTTTTTTTGCATTTATTTGTAGTCCAGACACATTTAAAATTAAACTCATTATATAATAAAACCTTATCAATTTATGACAGAACCAATTTTAGTCGAAAATAAAGATAGATTCGTCTTATTTCCTATCAAGTACAAAGATATTTGGGAATACTATAAAAAATCAGAAGCTAGTTTTTGGACAGCCGAAGAAATTGACCTTGCCTCTGACATGGCTGACTGGAATAATAAATTAAATGATAACGAAAAACATTTTATAAAACACGTATTGGCATTTTTTGCGGCAAGTGATGGAATTGTAAACGAAAACTTAGCCATTAACTTTTTAAATGAGGTTCAGTACCCTGAGGCACGTTGCTTTTATGGTTTTCAAATTATGATGGAAAACATCCATTCAGAAACCTACTCTTTGTTAATTGATACCTATATTAAAGATCCAGTAGAAAAAGACAGATTGTTACACGCTGTAGATACCGTACCTTGCGTAGGCGAAAAAGCCGATTGGGCCATCCGTTGGATTAACAATGGTAGCTTTGCTGAACGCCTAATTGCCTTTGCAGCCGTTGAAGGTATTTTCTTTTCAGGTTCATTTTGCTCTATTTTTTGGTTAAAAAAACGCGGCTTAATGCCTGGTTTAACCTTTAGTAACGAACTTATTAGTCGCGATGAAGGTTTACATTGCGATTTCGCTTGCATGCTTTATAGAGACCATGTAAAAAATCAATTACCAAAAGAACAAGTTACTCAAATCATAGTTGATGCGGTAAACATTGAGAAAAAATTTGTAGTAGATGCCATCCCAGTAAAATTAATTGGAATGAATTCAGATTTAATGTGCTTATACATTGAATTTTGTGCCGATAGATTATTACAATCTTTAGGTTGCCCTAAGTTTTACAATGCCGCTAACCCTTTCGATTTTATGGAAATGATTTCGTTACAAGGTAAAACTAACTTTTTTGAAAAACGCGTAGCAGAGTATCAAAAAGCGGGTGTTATGGGCAAAGATGCTGAAAATAATGTGTTTAATTTAGACACAGATTTTTAGTTTAGTATTTTTTGGTTAAAATAATTCCTTAAAATTTGTACCTTTAATTTAACAAGAAAAACTCTTGTATGGGAATTTTAGCCTCTAAACTAAGCAAAACTAAACTAATTTAATTAACCACTCAATTGTTAATAGATTATAAAATAAAAATATTTAAAGGCTTAAAGTGATAGTAACTTGTAAGTCCGAAATAGAACTCAAAAACTAATATAAATCAATTCTCAAAAAACTAAAAACTATGTTTGTAATTAAAAGAGACGGCACTCACGAATCAGTAAAATTCGATAAAATTACTGCACGTACACAAAAACTTAGCTATGGCTTAGATCCATCGCATGTTGATCCTATATTGGTTGCTAAAAAAGTAATTGATGGCGTGTATGATGGTGTAACTACAAGCGAGTTAGATAACTTAGCAGCCGAAACTGCTGCGGGTTTAACCTCTCGCCACCCTGATTATGCACAACTTGCATCTCGCATCGCCGTGAGTAATTTACATAAAAATACCATTAAAAGCTTTTCAAAAACGATTGATGCTTTATTTAATTACATCGATCCAAAAAATGGTTTAAAAGCCGCCCTAATTGCAGATGATGTGCACCAAATAGTGATGGATAATGCCCATACATTAGATTCATCAATTATATACGATCGTGATTTTGGTTACGATTACTTTGGCTTTAAAACCCTAGAACGTTCGTACCTTTTAAAAATGAACGGCAAAGTAGCTGAGCGCCCACAACATATGATTATGCGTGTGGCAGTAGGCATTCATAAAAATGATATTGAAAGTGCTATACAAACGTATAATTTAATGAGTGAGCGTTGGTTTACACACGCTACACCAACCTTATTTAATGCTGGTACGCCAAAACCACAAATGAGCAGTTGTTTCTTATTACAAATGAAAGACGATAGCATTGATGGCATTTACGATACCTTAAAACAATGTGCTAAAATTTCGCAAAGTGCTGGTGGTATTGGTATAAATATACATAATGTACGTGCTACAGGCTCCTATATTAGAGGCACTAATGGCACATCAAATGGCATTATTCCAATGTTAAAAGTATATAACGAAACTGCGCGTTATGTAGACCAAGGTGGTGGCAAACGCAAAGGTTCTATAGCAGTGTATTTAGAGCCTTGGCATGCTGATATTTATGAGTTTTTAGACATTCGTAAAAACCACGGTAAAGAAGAAATGCGCGCACGCGATTTATTTACTGCACTTTGGATACCAGATTTATTTATGAAGCGTGTAGAAGCCGAAGGCGATTGGAGCTTAATGTGTCCTAACGAATGCCCTGGCTTAAGCGATTGCCACAGCGCAGAGTTTGAAGCCTTATATACTAAATATGAAAGCGAAGGTAAATTTCGTAAACAAATAAAAGCGCGCGAATTATGGGCAGAGATTATTGCTGCTCAAATTGAAACAGGTAATCCTTACATGTTGTTTAAAGATGCGGCGAATTCAAAATCTAACCAACAAAATTTAGGCACCATTAAATCGAGTAACTTATGTACCGAAATTATTGAGTACACCAGTAAAGATGAAGTGGCCGTGTGTAACTTAGCCTCTATCGCTTTACCACGTTTTGTAGATGAAAAAACAGGTACGTTTGATCATAATCGTTTATTTGAAATAACGTACGTTGCTACCAAAAATTTAAATAAAGTTATTGATCGTAATTATTACCCAATACCAGAGGCACGTAATTCAAACATGCGTCACCGCCCAATTGGCTTAGGGGTGCAAGGTTTGGCCGATGCTTTTATTTTAATGCGTTACCCTTTTGAAAGCGAAGAAGCAAAACGTTTAAATGCCGAAATTTTTGAAACTATTTATTTTGCCGCCTTAACCGCCAGTAAAGATTTAGCAAAAGTGGAAGGGCACTACGAAAGTTACCCAGGCTCGCCAATAAGCAAAGGTATTTTTCAGCAAGATATGTGGAATGTAACGCCAAGCCCACGTTGGGAATGGGATATTTTAAAAGAAGAAATTTTAAAGTACGGTGTACGTAATAGCTTATTATTAGCGCCAATGCCAACGGCAAGCACATCGCAAATATTAGGTAATAACGAATGTTTTGAGCCCTACACCAGCAACATTTATACACGCCGTGTACTAAGTGGCGAATTTGTGGTAGTAAACAAACATTTATTGCGCGACTTAGTTAAATTAGGTATTTGGAATGATGGTTTAAAAAATAAAATTATTGCAGCCAATGGATCGGTACAAGGCATTGCCGAAATACCTGCCAATATTAAAGAATTGTACAAAACCGTTTGGGAAATTAAACAACGTACTATTATTGATATGGCTGCCGACCGTGGTGCATATATTGATCAATCACAATCACTCAACTTATTTATACAAGACGCTAACTTTGCAAAAATGAGCAGCGCCCATTTTTATTCTTGGAAAAAAGGCTTAAAAACAGGCATGTATTATTTACGTACCAAAGCTGCTGCCGACGCTATTAAATTTACGGTAGACCAAGATGCTTTAGCACAACCTGCTATATTAGGTAACGAAGATGCATTGTTGGTAGAACGCGGTCAAGCACATATCTTAACCTTTGAAGAGCAACAAGCACAATTAAGTTGTAGTTTAGATAACCCTGAAGATTGCGAAGCCTGCGGCAGCTAATACCTAAGTATTAACCTAAGCAGTTTGCACCACTTTATTTAGAGTACATATAGATAGATAAATAAAGTAAAACAGTTATGAGCGATAATCAAAAAATAATAATAGGCATTAGCCAAGGCGATATTAATGGGATAGGGCTTGAATTGATTTTAAAAACATTAACTGAACCTGGTATTGTTGAAATTTGTACCCCTGTTTTATTTAGTTCGCAAAAAACAGTTTCGTATTACAAAAAAGTATTGGGCATGGAAGATTTTAACTTTAACCCCATGCGCGATTTTACACAACTTAATCACAAAAAAGTAAATGTATTTGTGTGTTACGAAGAAGAAGTGGCTATTGAAATGGGTAAAAGTACCGATGTAGGTGGTAAGTATGCGCTTATTTCGTTAACTAAAGCTACCGAAGCGTTAAAACAAAATCAAATTAACGCTTTGGTTACCGCACCAATAAATAAAAGTAATATACAAAGCGAAGGTTTTAAATTTGTAGGCCATACCGAATATTTAGGAGAGCAATTGGGTGGCGATCCTTTAATGCTATTGTGTACCGATAATGGGTTGCGAGTAGCTGTGGTAACAGGGCACGTTCCGGTAAAAGAAATTACATCAAAAATAACTACCGATTTAATAGCCAAAAAAATTACACAATTACACGATTCTTTAAAAAAAGATTTTGGTATTCGTAAACCAAAAATTGCGGTGCTGGGCTTAAACCCTCATGCAAGCGATAATGGTGCCATTGGTAACGAAGATATGGATATGGTAACACCCGCCATACAAAAAGCAAATACTAACGGGTTGGTATATGGCCCTTATGCGGCCGATGGTTTTTTTGGAAGCGGCACCTACAAACAATTTGATGCAGTTTTAGCCATGTATCACGACCAAGGCCTAATACCCTTTAAAACACTATCGTTTAACGAAGGTGTAAACTTTACAGCAGGTTTAAATGCAGTACGTACAAGCCCAGATCATGGTACTGCTTACGATTTGGTAGGTAAAAATATAGCCAGCGAACAATCGTTAAAAAAAGCAATATATGCCGCTATTGATATTTATAAAAATAGAATGCTGTATGCCGAAATTACCGAAAGCCCTTTAGCCTTTGGCGTTATAAAAAAAGAGAGATAAAAAATTAGCCTAATTTTTTTACAATTTGTTTAATAATTGTATTTATGTACTTTTTTAAATGTACTTCTACTACATAGTTTAAATAAACGAGTACCAGTTTGCTAAACGTATTTTTAAGTTTTTGAAAGGCGCTTTTGAGTTTGTAGAATTAAAGTTTTACTTTAATTTACTATGTATTTTAAATTATTAAAACTAAATAAACCTATATATCTATATGTTTTTTTAAAACCTTAATATAGGTTTACATTTTAGGTTGTTCGGTAATTTTAAATTCGGTACGGCGGTTAATTTTATGTTCTTCGTCGGTACAATCTACACCATTACCACATTTGTTTAATAGTTTGGTTTCGCCATAACCTACAGCTTTTAAACGGGTTTTGGTAATGCCTTTGCTTATTAAATAATCAACCGCAAATTGTGCACGTTTTTTTGAAAGTGCTAAATTAAATACATCACTCGATTTGCTATCGGTATGCGAACTCAGTTCAATCATTAATTTTGGGTTTGTACCTAAAACACCTACTACTTTATCTAATATGGTAATTCCTGCCGCATCTAATTTAAAATCGCCACTGGCGTAATAAATACTTTCAACAATGGTAAGTTGTTGGTTGGCTTTGTTTTTCATTTCTAATACTTGTAACCAAGGGTCGTCAACGACAAATTCGCCCATGGCAACTTTATCGGCCTCTAACAATTTAAAATTAAATTTACCTTCGCCATTTTTATCTAGTACTTTATAAATGCGACCTTTGGCATCAGCAATGTAAATACGTTTTACGCCATTAAGGGCAGGGTCTTTATCATCGGCTTCAAATAGGTAATTTTTATCGCCTTTAAGATTTTTAAAATTAAATTTTCCTTTATCACTGGTGTTTACTTGTTGAGGTTCAAAAGCGCTACCCTCTTCTTTAATTTTAAGTTTAGCATTGGTTATTGGTTTTTTATTTTGGTCGTACATGTAGCCATATACTTCCATAACTAAGTTTTCGTCTTCGGCATTCATATCGGCCATTAATGTTTTATCTGAACTTAAAATTTTAAATCTAAAATTTTCTTTTCCCGTTCTAAAGGTTTTTAACTCTTTACCACTTTTATTAGTTAAGGTAACTTTTGTGTTTTCGGGAAGTGATATATCGGTTTCTTCAATGGCAATTAAATAATTTTGATCGGTGGGTATATTTCGAAATGCAAAAGCGCCAAACTCGTTGGTGGTGGTTTCTTCTAACACATCGCCATAATCGTTTACAATTTTTATGCGTGTGTTTTTTATAGGTTTACTGGGGCTTTCGCCATACAGTAAATTTCCGGCAAGGGTTAAATTATCGTCGGTAAATAAATCGGGTAAGCCGTTGGGGTCAACGGGTAAGTTTTTAAATACAAATTTATTATTTCCTACTTTTGCGGTTACACGTTGTATCACGCCATTTTTATCGGCCAAATAATAACGTGCTTTGCCTGTAAACTTAGGGTCGGTTTCGTCAATCACGGTCATGTATTTTTTTTCTGCATCTAAATTTTTAAATTCAAATACGCCATTAGCATTGGTTTTAGTGCTATCTAGGGCAATGCCCTTATCATCTAATAATACTACTTTTACATTTTGTGCAGGGTTGTTTGTATTTTCGGTTAGTAAAACAGTACCCGAAAGTGTCATGGCTTTATTTTTAAATTCGTACATATAAATATCGTCTTTGCCTTTACCACCCAGCCTATTAGATGAAAAATAACCAACGCTATCGTTTAAAAATGTAATGCCAAAATCATCGTAACTACTATTTAGCGTTAGGCCTTCGTTACGCACTAAAAGCCATTTATTATCTACAGTTTTTGCCGAATAAATATCTAAACCGCCAAAGCCTGGCAGGCCTGTGGATGAGAAAAACAAAACACCATCTTTACGAATGCAGGGAAACATTTCATCGCCACTGGTATTAATATCTGGCCCTAAATTAACGGGTTTGCCCCAACCGTTATTGGTTTTTGTGCATACGTAAATATCTTTTCCGCCAAAGCCATTGGGCATATTACTTGTAAAAAATAAGTAGTTGCCATTTTGGCTAATGCTAGGGTGGGCTACAGAGTAGCTATCGCTATTGTATTCAAATGGCTGGGTATTGCTCCATTTTCTATCGCTACCGGTGGCTATAAATATTTTTGCGTGGTTTACAAAATCTTTTTTTTGTTTGTAATTAACGCGTGTAAAGTAAAGGTTTTTGCCATCGGCACTAAGGCTTGCTGGGCCGTCGTGATAATCGGTATTTAATTTTTTTGAAAACGATTTTGATTTTTTTACCTCGGTGCCTTTTAATTCAGAGGCGTACATGTTTAGGTAAGGTTCACCATTATAATCGTTTACGTTATAGTCTACAAAATTAAATTCAACACGTTCGGCAACAAACATTAATTTATTATTTTGTACAAAGGGCGAAAATTCAGATTTATCAGAATTTATTTTTTCTAAGTTTTTTACTTTATACTCAATAGGTTTACTGGTGTAGTAATTTATTTCTTTACAAAATTTTAATGCTTTTTTTGCATTGGCATCATTGGGTTTTAGTTTTATGTAATTGTTATATTGTTCAACGGCTTCAGGGTATTTGTTATTCACTTTTAGTACTTGCCCGTAGTTATAAAACACATCGGCATTTACGTTGGTATTAATGGCTAATGCATTTTTGTATGCTAATTCGGCATTTTCGTATTCGTTTATATTTTTGTAACAATCGGCAAGTTTTATTAAAGCATCTTGTTTTACCGCCGAATTTTTTTCGTTAGTAGCGCTTTTGTATTTGCTAATGGCTTTAATGTATTGTGCTTTTGCTACATACTTATCGCCTTTGCTTACTTGGCAAAAAAGAGGGTTTATGTAAACGGTAAATAGTACAGTATAAATTAGTTTGTGAATCATAAGTTTTATAAAAATCGTGGGCTAATCATTTTTGATTTATTACTTCCTGAAAAATCAAATCCAAGCATTACTTCGTGGCTGGGCCCTAAGCGGCGCCTATCGTTTACACCTGTATCGTAACTATAGGCTACTCTAAATTTAGGAGTTACATAGTATTGTAATAAAAAACCTGGTCCATAGCCCCCTCTCACAAAGGCGCCTAACCATAATTTTTTGTATAAAAAAAAGTTTAAATTAATATCTAGTAAGCCTGCGTTATCGGTATTTTTTAATAAAAGAGTGGGGGCAAACACTACATTTTTGTTTATAGAAAATGATTTGCCTATGCTAACAAAGGTATGCGTACGTAATCTGTAGCCTACATTTTGACCATTAGTAAGTGAAATGTTAAACACATCATTTGCCGCAATATGTGTAGCGCTTATGCCAATAAAAAACGAATTGGTGCGTAGGTAAAAGCCTGAATTTATATCTAAGGCATTGTAAGTTTGGTTTTGTAAAAATACAGGTGTGTTTTCGGTAGTTTTAAAATTTAATTTATTAAAATCGAATTGAAAACGATTGTAACCTGCGTTTACACCTAATGATAGTTTCCATTTAGTAGATAATTTTAAAATGTATGCAAAGTTGCCATATATACCAAACATATTTCGTGGGCCCATAACATCGTTTACAACCGTTAAACCTACACCTACATTTTTATTTAAAATGGGACCGTGCACACTTAAGCAAGTAGTTTTGGGTGCGCCATTAAAGCCTGTCCACTGGTTACGTACAGCACCTATTACGCTTAAACCATCGCGGGCACCAGCATATGCAGGGTTAATAACCATTTGGTTAAATTGGTAAAGGTTATATTGAGGGTCTTGCTGAGCATTGCCAATAAAGCAAAGGACAAGGGCTAAGGGTATAAGTAATTGTTTTTTCATTTTTAATGCAGTTTTGTTTTTATTGTTTATTTAATCTTTTAAAATTTCTACCCAACCTTTTATTAAGTTGCTTCCATCTCCTAAATTAATAATATAAAAATAGGTAGTTGAAACAAGTTTAGCAGCATCTTCGCGCGCTGGCCAATACTTTGTAACGTTATCGTAATTTTTAATTTCGGCAATTTGTTGGCCCCAACGGTTATAAATAGTGACTGTATTTTTAGGAAACTCATTAATGTTTTCAATTGTAAATACATCGTTTGTGCCATCGCCATTAGGGGTAAGGGCATTAAATATATTTATTTTACACGGGCCGTTTATATCGTTTATAGTAATTATTTGTACAGGTAAGGTGTCTGTTTTTGTGCCAGTATCAACAATAACTTGTAGGGTATAAGTGCCTGCCATTAAGCTATCCACCATGCTACAGTCACTTGCAGGGCATAGGCTTATGGGCAACCAATTATAAGTAATAGTATAGGTTGGTAATACATTAGAAATTGCGGCTGAAATAAAACCATTGTTTTTACCAGTGCAGGTAACATCGCTTTTTATAACACTTAGTGTTGGCCCCACTATGGATACTATATCGGGTTGTAAAAAACCTTGCGTAATTAAAAAATTAGCGCCAATGGTTTGGGTAAAGGGTTCGCCCACATTATCAGTAATGCTAATACCGGTGCTACCTAATTGGCGATGACTACCGGCCGAGTTTATAACTTGTGGCGTTATTGTTTGCCCTATCATTTTGGTAAACGAAATACATAAAAAAAGCAGAGCTATTTTTATACTAAGGTTTAGTGGATTTATTTTTTTTAATGGTATCATTTTTAATTTTTAAAAAATATTAATTTCCTTCAATTACTATATAATTAAAATACATTGTAAAATTTGGATTGGCATAAGCACTATCAAACGCTATTCTAAAGCCACTGTTTGTTGCATCAACAAAAACTCCATTTAACGAAACGGCTTGCCCAGCATATTGATTATTTGCTGGTGTAATAACTATCATGGGAATTGAGTTATAGGGTTTATTAAATGTAACAATAGCTTGTGAGCCAGCAGCCGTGGTTGCACCCATTGTAATTTCAATAATGCCACTAATATCGGTTGAATTTCCACCCCAAAAAATTGCGCTTGTACCGCTAGCCCCTGTAATTAATGGTGCAATTGTTTGTTTTGCTTTTATATGCCCATCATTAACTGTTAATCGGGTATTTAGCGAAGTAACGTTAGTGCCAATACCTACGCTGCCTGCTACACCAACATTACCAGTATTAAAATCGCCTTGTATTATAGGCGTGGTAGAATTACTATTTGCAATAATAAGTTTATCATCGCCAGTTTCGTAATAACCTGCACCATGACCAATAAAAACGTTTCGGTCTCCAGTAGCTAATTTACCAGCCGTAAAACCAATAGCAGTGTTGTTTTGCCCTATAGCATCGTAAAGTGCGGCATTACCAATGGCAGTATTATTACTACCTGTTATATTTGCATACAATGCCTGTACGCCAAATGCCGTATTTGAAGTGCCAGTTGTGTTGTTTAAAAGTGCTTCAAAGCCATTAGCAACATTATTAAAGCCACTGGTATTAAACGATAAAGCCGCATGACCCAAAGCAGTATTGTTAAAACCATTAGTGTTAGCAATACCTGCCGTATAACCAAAAAAGGTGTTCGTATTAATATTATCTATTTTACCACTTAATTTATTATTTACTTTAATAGTAAAGGGCACATTATCAATTGTACCAATAAAGTTATTAGTATTGTTTGTGCCACTATTACCGCTTAGGCCCCAACCATTATTACCCGATTTTTCGGCATACAAAGCATAAGGTACGCTTACTAATTGTTGTGTGCCTAAAAAGCTATAACTAGTGCCGCCTGCTGCATCCATTCCTATTTTTAAAAAATAAGGGCCGTTTTGCCAATTTATACTACTTAAAGGATTAAATGCCCCAATTTGAGTATTAAATAAACCAAGGCTATTGGTATTTACTGTTTGTTGCTCGGTATAAACTACCGAACCAGATGTGGAGCCCTGCAATAACTCAAACTTAATGCCAATAGCTTGATTAATAATGGGAGTGCCCGCTACATTGCGAGCTAAGCCTTGGTAGTTTATTAAATAAGGACTTTGCGAAAAAGCCTTTATAGATAATAATATAAAAAGTAATACTGTTTTTTTCATAATTAATTTACGCCTATTATATGATACGAAAACGCATCGGTAAAGGTGGTTAGGTTTATAGCAGCAGATGTATTGTTTTTAAAAATGATTGAAAATCCAGAAACAGAAGATTGAACGAAGTAGGATGTTTGTGACCATTCATTACTGGTAGGGCTTACCACCACTACTGGTTTGCTGGGGTATGATTTACTAAAACTAACATTAATAGTACCCGTACCTGCGACAGGAATGGTACTTGATCCATTAACATATTGTAAAGTGCCTGCCACATCGGTACAACCAGTAGAACCAATAGAAAAATTATATCCTAAAGCTCCTACTCCAAAACCAGTTACTGTTTGGGTTGTAGAAATATGCCCATCTACTAAACGTAAAGCATTGTGGGAAGCACCCGCTACTGTTGTTGAGTTTATGGCCTCAATAGCAGCGCCGTTGCCATAAGTTTCAACTTTTAAAGCAGGTGGATTACTGTTTGTTGCAATATAAACAGAAGGAAAACCAGAAGTTGCTCCTTGTAATAAAAACTTACCAGCTTGTCCAGTTTGTGTAGATAAACCAAAAACACCAGTTCCAGTATTGCTTTCGCCCCAAACCCCATTATTACTTTGCGATAAACCTTTTATACCATTAGCATTACTGCCTGAGCCGTAAACGCCTGCATTATTATTAGAAGTGCCTAAAGCCTCGCCATGTATGGCAGGCGCTGTAAACGAGCCTGTGGCATTAGTACTGCCATAAATACCTACACTACCATTTGTGTTTTTGCCATGAATAGCATACCCACTACCATTACTTTCGCTATATAGGGCTACTTTGTTAGCATTTTTTTGCAATATAATTAAAGCCGTATCAGAAGAAAAACTACCTGGGTTTACTATGGTTACTCTACTGTTATATCCAATACTTCCTGAAAAAGGAATTCCTAATAAAATTCTATTAGTTGTAAACGATGGCGCTGCGTGTATGTAATTTGCACTATTTGTAAACGGACCAGTATTAACAGGTGGGCTTTGCCATCTTGCTCTACCAGTACTACTACGGGTTAATATATCGCCAACACTACCAAGGTTTGTGCTAGTGCCTAATAATAACGAGTCGTTTATTAACACGCCCCCTTTATCAAACAAGCCAGCATAGCGGCTGTTGGTTAAGCTATTTTGGTCGGTTGTGCCGTACACACCTATAGCAATAGCAGTATTTGCTTTACCATTACCAATACCTATCACACCAATACCTGTATTGTTACTGGCTCCATAATTAAAGCTACCTATACCAAAACCCCCACCATTATTATTACTTGAACTTTGGGTACCAAATATAGAAGTGCTATATGGGTTAACAGAGTTACTAGGCGTACTGCCTAATATTACTGATTTTATAGCCGCTTGCCCACTTTGTGCGTTTACATGCAGGGCTGCAATAGCGCTACTATCTAAAGGATTTGAAGTAGTGGCATGAAATTTACTTTTTATATCGTTTGGAAAAAGACCTACCGCAACTCTAACATCATCGTTAGTAAGGTTGTTAGAGTTTTTCCAAACCTGCGCCAAACTATCCCAACGCAGGGTTTGCCCATCTCTCACACCATTGGGTATATTACTTGCATTAATAGTAGTAGTATTGCCGCCTATACTTAACACATTGCCAACATACGCTACTGTGGGCGATGGTGCCGACCCAGCTTTTTGGGCAAATAAGGCATAGGGCACACTTACTAGTTGCTGCGTGCCTAAAAAGGTATAACTGGTGCCGCCTGCTGCATCCATTCCTATTTTTAAAAAATAAGGCCCAGCTTGCCAATTTATACTAATTAAAGGGTTAAATGCCCCAATTTGAGTATTAAATAAACCAAGGCTATTGGTA
>JANYEQ010000115.1 GCA_025363015.1 Bacteroidota bacterium | reverse complement strand
CGCCAATTAAAAACCAATTTTCCAATTATTGATTTTTGCAGTAACGATTATTTGGGCTTTGCTAAATTGGGTTTGTTGGATGCTTCGACTTCGCTCAGCAACCAACAACCAACAACCAACAACCAACAACTAAAAAATGGTTCAACAGGTTCTCGCTTAATTTCCGGAAACTCTTTATATATTGAAGAAACCGAAAAAAACATTGCCAAATTTCATTCTGCCGAAAGTGCCCTTATTTTTAATTCGGGTTACGATGCTAATTTAGGACTGTTTTCAAGTGTACCTCAAAAGGGAGATTTGGTGTTATACGATGAATTTATTCACGCCAGTATTTATGATGGCATTCGATTAAGCTACGCCAAACATTATAAATTTAAACACAACAATGTAGAGGTATTAAAGGATTTGATTGATAGACATAAAACCAATTTTAAAAACATATACATTGCCGTTGAAAGTATTTATTCTATGGATGGCGATGCTGCACCCTTATTAGAAATTGTAGAGTTATTAAAAAACCAAAGCTCTAGTTTTTTAATTGTAGATGAAGCCCACGCCATTGGTGTTTTTGGCACTAACGGTTCGGGGCTTTGCAATCAACTAAATATTGAACAATATTGTTTTGCAAGAATTTATACCTATGGCAAAGCAATGGGTTGCCATGGTGCAGCTATTGTTGGCTCTAATACTTTAAGAAATTATTTAATAAATTTTGCACGTTCTTTTATTTATACTACCGCTTTACCAAAACACAGTATTAATAGTATAAATAGTGCATATCAATTATTGCAAACTACAGAGCAAATAGCAAAGTTGCAAACCGTTATATCTTATTTTTTATCTAAAACAAACCACTTAAAAAATTTAATTAAAAGTAATAGCGCCATTCAATGTTTAGTAATTGGCGATAATAAAAAAGCAGATAATATCGAAAATATCCTCGCAAAAAATAATATATATGCAAAAGCCATTAAAAGCCCAACAGTAAAAGCAGGCACAGAACGATTGCGTTTTTGTTTACATGCGTTTAATACAAAAGAAGAAATAGATTTATTAATAAACATTATGGGCTCGGTGGCTGAGCCTGTCGAAGCCGTTGAATAAATTAATGTAAACGTGGTTTCGACAAAGCTTAACCACCAAAAAAATATGAAAAACTACTTTATAACAGGTATTGGCACTAATGTTGGAAAAACTCTAGCATCAGCAATTTTAACGGAGGCATTGCAAGCCGATTATTGGAAACCCATTCAGTGTGGGGAATTAGATGCAACAGATAAAAATAATGTCAAAAATTTAATTTCAAATACCAAAACCGTTTTTCATAATGAGATTTATTTATTTAAAGAGCCAGCGTCTCCACATCTTTCATCTGCTTTAGAAAACACTAAAATAATCCTAGAAAAAATTGCTCTTCCAATCACTCAAAACAGTTTAATAATAGAAGGTGCTGGCGGTATTTTAGTTCCGCTAAACGAAAACAATTTTGTAATTGATATTGCCAAAAATTTAGGTGCAGAAATTGTTTTAGTATGCCAAAGTTATTTAGGCTGTATTAATCACTCCTTACTTAGCATAGATTATTTAATAAAAAATGATTTTGAAATAAAAGGATTAATTTTAAATGGTAATTTTGATAAGGCTGTTAAGTCCGCTATTATAAGTTATGCCGAATTACCAGTTATAGCTGAAATTATTGAGATGAAAGAAATAACGAAAGAAACTATTTTAGCTCAATCAAAAAAAATAGATTTATCACTATTTTGACATTATAAGGTTTTGCGTAAGGACGGAATGAAATATAGTAGCCAGCTTGTGCGAAAGATTTGTGCTAAAAAGTGTAAGTTTGTGTGAAAGAAGATTTTGGCTGTTCGCGAAGCGCTTAAATCTTCAGGCTTTATTACAAATTAGACTTTAGCAAAAGTTTATTAAGTCTTGATTTTTGCCCAATTTTTTATCAAAAAAAAGTTGGAAGAGAATTTTAAAACAAATTTTAATGAAAATATTCTACAAATAAAAAATGAATATTAAAGAAAAAGACACAAAATATATTTGGCACCCATTTACACATCAGTTAAATGCCAAACAAAACATTAACATTGTTAAGGGCGAAGGCATTTATTTAATTGACGAGACGGGCAATAAATACATAGATGCCATAAGCAGTTGGTGGGTTAATTTACATGGGCATTGCAACCCTTATATCTCACAAAAAATAAGTGAACAATTGTTTACCTTAGAACATTCTATTTTTTCGGATTTTACACATCAGCCTGCTGTAACTCTTGCTGAGAGATTGTTGCAACATCTCCCAAAAAATCAATCTAAATTATTTTATTCAGATAATGGTAGCACTGCGGTTGAAGTTGCTTTAAAAATGACACTTCAATATTGGCATAATAAAGGCGAACAAAAAACTACATTTATTGCTTTCGAAAACGCCTACCATGGCGATACCTTTGGTAGTATGAGCGTAGGCGCTCGAAATGTATTTAATAATGCGTTCGAAAATTTATTATTTAATGTGGCACATATTCCATTACCAACACATGAAAATATTGAACAACTAAAAGAAACTCTGCAATTTTGGTTTAATAATCACAACATTGCAGGTTTTATTTTTGAGCCTATAATACAGGGTGCTGGAGGAATGCAAATGTATAGTGCTGAATTATTAGACGAGTTAATTTTACTTGCTAAGTCGCAAAACGTTATAACCATTGCCGACGAAGTAATGACAGGCTTTGGACGAACCGGCACATTTTTTGCGAACAATCAATTAAAAAATAAAGCAGATATAATTTGTTTAAGTAAAGGATTAACTGGTGGATATATGCCCTTGGGTGTAACCAGCTGTACTCAATTTATTTACGATGCTTTTGTTACGGAAGATAGAACAAAAACATTTTTTCACGGGCATAGCTATACAGCCAATCCAACTGCCTGTGCAGCCGCTTTAGCAAGTTTAGATTTATTGGAAAAAGAAGAAACACAAGAACAAATACAAAGAATAAATAAGCAACATTTACTCTTTCAAAATAAAATAAAATTGCATAAAAAATTAGCAGATGTAAGAGTTTTAGGTACAATTATTGCTTTTGAATTAAAAACCGAAGAACACACACATTATTTAAACAACGCCTCTCAAAGCATTGCTGATTATTTTTTAGGGAAAGGGATTTTATTACGCCCACTGGGTAACATTTTTTATATACTTCCGCCCTATGTTATAAGTAAAAGTGAGCTAAATTTTATTTATACTTGTATTGAAGAATTTTTGGATTAAAAATTAAACTAGAAACAGTGGCACGCAAAATAATCATAGGTACTCGAGGTAGCCAATTAGCACTTTGGCAAGCCAATTACACAAAAAATTTATTAGAAAAAATTGGTGAAGAAGTAGAAATAAAAATTATTTCTACCGCTGGCGATCGCTCCCAACAATGGAATACAAGTTTTGATAAGTTAGAAGGTAAAGGTTTTTTTACAAAAGAATTAGAAGATGAATTATTGGCTAAAACTATTGATTTAGCAGTTCACTCGCATAAAGATTTACCAACTACAAATCCTTACGGCTTAATAATAGCTGGTGTCAGCAGGCGCGAAGACCCAAGCGATACGCTTTTGATTAGGAAAGAATGTGTAGACGATAACCAAAAATTTAATTTAAAAGTAGGTGCAAAAGTAGGCACGTCTTCCGCCCGCCGTAAAAACCAATTATTGGCATTTAGAAGCGATGTTGATTTACACGATTTACGTGGCAACGTACCAACACGCATTGAAAAATTACGGAATAAAGAATACGATGCAATTCTTTTAGCATCTGCGGGCATTGAACGTTTAGAGCTAGATTTAGACGATTTACACGTTGAAAAATTAAACCCTGAAGTATTTGTACCTGCCCCAGCACAAGGGGTGTTAGCTTGGCAAACACGTGAGGACGATAGCGAACTGCTAGATGTAATAGATAAAATTAGTGACTTTGATGTACTAATAAAAATAAATATTGAACGCACCATTTTAAATATGTTTGATGGCGGTTGCCATTTACCATTAGGCGCATATTGCGATGCCGACCCTGATGATGAAGATAGATTGCGCTTTAAAGTATGGACAAGCGTTGCCGATGCTTGGGATAAGCAACCTAAACAACTCTATTTTGAAACGTTAAATACAGATGGCTTTGCCGATGAAATTGTAGATAAAATAAAAGGCATTACGCCTAAAAAAGTATTTGTTACTAAAGATTTAAAAGAGAAAGATTATTTAAATTCTGCCTTAACTAAATTAGGTTTTGACGTGGAAGGAAAAAGTTTAATTGAATTTAGAGAAGTTAAAATTCGAGAATTACCAAAAGCTGATTGGATATTTTTTAGTAGTAAACACAGTGCCCGATTTTTTTTACAACAAAAACCACAATTAGAAAAAACAGTAAAATTAGGCTGCGTGGGTGCTAGCACCAGTGCTGAGTTACGACACTTTGGTTACCGTGCTGATTTTATTGGCTCGGGAACAGATACAAAATTAATTGGTAAACAATTTGCCGCTAAAGTAGGCAATGGTAAGGCCTTATTCCCAATTGCAAAAGATAGTTTAAAAACTTTCCAATGGCAAATGCCAAAGCAGGATAATGTGATTAACTTAAACGTGTATTGGACAGTTAAACATACCACGGAAGTAGCTGAGGACAAAGACATTTTAATTTTTACGAGCCCAAGTAATTTATTGGCGTACTTAGAAAAAAATAAAATTTTACCGCATCAAAAAATAATTGCTATGGGAGATGCTACCGGTAATGAACTGATAAAACTTAAAATTAAAAAATTTACAAAACCCATTAGTTTTGATGATTTGGGATTGGTGCAAGCGGTGTTGGGGGTTGGTTAAAAAGATTCAATATGAAAAAACAAGATAAAATAAAAAATTTCGACCCCAATGGTATTGGGCAATTAAACGACGGTATGTTTGGTTTGCCTTTTAGTGTAGAAGAATGTGAAACGGTTTTAATTCCTGTACCTTGGGAAGTAACCGTAAGTTATAGTGGTGGAACCGCTGATGGTCCGCAGGCTATATTAGATGCGAGTTACCAAGTAGATTTGTACGACCCCATTGTAAAAGATGCCTGGAAATTAGGCATTGCAATGGATGAACTAAGCGAAGAAGTAAGGCAAAAAAGTGATAAATGGCGCTTAGCCGCAGAACGTTATATTAATGAATTAGCGAATGGTGCTGATGAAAACGATGCAGAATTAAAAAAAATATCTACTAATATTCAAGCAGAATGTGTTTGGTTAAACAATTGGGTAAAGGAACGTTGCTTACACTATTTAAATCAAAATAAAATTGTAGGTTTAATAGGTGGCGACCATAGTACACCGCTTGGTATGATGCAGGCTTTAGCTGAGAAATTTGGCAACTTTACCATTTTACAAATTGATGCACATGCCGACTTACGCAATGCTTACGAAGGTTTTGAGTTTAGCCATGCTTCAATAATGTTTAATGCTTTAAAAATAAACCAAGTTGAAAAATTAGTACAAGTGGGCATTCGCGATTATTGCGAAGAAGAATTAAATTTAATGAATAGTCACCCAAAAGTAAAAACCTTTTTTGATAGAGATATAAAATATGCGCAATACAACGGCGATAGTTGGGATAGAATAGTAAACAGAATAATTAACGAACTACCACAAAACATTTATTTAAGTTTTGATATTGATGGGCTAGATCCAAAGTTATGCCCTAATACCGGAACGCCAGTTGCTGGTGGATTTGAAGTAGAACAGATATTATTTCTGTTAGAGAAAATAGTAAAAAGTGGTCGTAAAATTATTGCCTTTGATTTAAACGAAGTAACTCCTGGCATTGGAAACGATTGGGATGCAAATGTTGCTGCACGATTACTTTACCGAATTTGTAATTTGGTGGCAATGAGTAATGGAAAATAAATCTGTCACGCTGAGCGGAGTCAAAGCGGCTTAGAATGTATATAATGTTTAAAAAAGTATTTATATTAATTTTCATTTTTTTTAGTTGTAAATGTTTTGCAACAAAATTAAAATCCGGCACTTACCGCGCCACGCTTTTACTAAATGTAGAAAACAACATTGAACTTCCTTTTAATTTTGATGTAAAATATAATGGCAAAAAACCAATAATTATTATTAAAAATGCAGATGAACGTATAAACGTTGATGAAATAATAGTTAAAGGCGACTCTGTTAATTTTAAAATGCCCGTATTTGATACCGAATTTAAAACCGTTTTGCGTAACGATTCATTAATTGGCGTGTGGATAAATCATTACCGAAAAGAAAAAAACGTTGTACCTTTTAAAGCGGTTTACAACCAAACCAATCGTTTTAATTTTGTGCCAAGTAAAACCAACCCCTATTTTGAAGGTAATTGGGAAGCAACATTTTCGCCTAATACAAACGATAGTAGTAAAGCCATTGGCGTATTTCATCACGTTGAACAAACGGATTATTTAACGGGTACCTTTTTAACCGAAACGGGTGATTATCGCTATTTGGAAGGCATGAAGAATGGAAATAAACTCTATTTATCTTGCTTTGATGGCAGCCATGCCTTTTTATTTATTGCCGAACATAATGGTTCGCAGCTTGTAAATGGTAAATTTTATAGTGGTGCGCATTGGCAAGAAAGCTGGGAAGCAAAACAAAATCCAAATTTTAAATTACGAAATGCCGATGAAATCACCTTTTTAAAAAACAAAGAAGATAAACTTAATTTTTCGTTTCTGAATTTAAACAAAAAAATAATTTCTATTACCGATAAAAAATATGAAAATAAACCTCTCGTTATTCAGATAATGGGAAGCTGGTGCCCAAATTGTATGGACGAAAGTGCTTATCTGTCTGGTATTTATAAACTATATAATTTAAAAGGTTTAGAAATAATTGCCTTAGCATTTGAAAAAACAACCGATTTTGATAAAGCTGTAAAACAAGTAACACGTTTAAAAAATAAATTTAAAATTGATTATGAAATTTTAATTACTGGGCAAACTGGTAAAGAAAAAGCCTCAGAAACATTATCGGCACTAAATAAAATTTCTGCTTTTCCAACAACCTTATTTTTAAATAAACAACATCAAGTTATAAAAATTACTACTGGATTTAGTGGGCCAGCAACAGGAAAAGATTACGAAACTTTTAAACAACAAACAGAAATGTTAATTTTAAATTTATTAAAAAGCTAAATTATTTTTGAGTTAACATCTTAGCAATATATTTGCCAACTATATCAAACTCTAAATTAACAACGCTACCAACTTTAATATTTTTAAAATTTGTATTTTTAAATGTGTAAGGAATTATACATACCGAAAAAGTAGTAGGGCTTGATTTTACAACCGTTAAGCTAACGCCATTAATTGTTATACTTCCTTTTTCTACAGTTAAATTTTTTTTATTTTTTGTATGTTTAAATACAAATTCCCAACTGCCATTTAAATTATTTACTGCTATACATTTGGCAGTTGTATCAATATGGCCTTGCACAATATGCCCATCAAATCTTCCACTAGCAAGCATACAGCGTTCTAAATTTACAAAATCGCCTGTTTTTAAAAAAGAAATATTAGTACGTTTTAATGTTTCGTTAATAGCAGTTACAGTATAATTATTTTTTTTAATTTTTACTACCGTTAAGCAAACGCCATTGTGCGCCACGCTTTGGTCAACTTTTAGTTGTTTAGTAATTGGGCTCGAAAACGTAAAATGAATGTTTGATTTTTCGGTTTCTATTTTTTCAACGCACGCAAGTGTTTCTATAATTCCTGTAAACATAATGCTACAATAGTACATAAAAAAAAATCTCAATCAAATTTAATGATTGAGATTTTATATTTTATTAAGTTAAAATTATTTCTTTTTTAATTTGTCGGCAGGTACTAAATAAGTCGTACACATGTCCATATAATTCATTGGGTTTTCAGGCAAATTACGAACGCCTTTTTGTTCTAATCTAAAGTTTTCGTCATAAAAAATTGGCATTACAGGCGCATCATCTAACATTATTTGTTCAGCTTGTGCTAGCATTTCAAAGCGTTTTACTTTATCGCCAATTAAACGTGCTGCCATAAATAACGAATCAAAACGTGGGTTTTTGTAACGACAAAAATTGATATATGATTTTTCTTGAAGCGTTGCTGGAACGTTAGATGCCAAAAATAAATTTAAAAATGTTTCTGGATCTGGGTAATCAGCAATCCAACCATATCTAAAAAAGTCACTTTTTCCGGATTGTACGTTTTCAATATGTTCAGGAAAAGGAACAGTATTAATATTTACTTTAACTTTTAAATGTTCTTCTAACATGCTTTTTACAACCTCAGCAATTAAAATATTTCTATCGCCACCGCCACTGTTAATTTCTAAAGTAACTTCTGGAAAGCCTTTACCATCTGCATAACCAGCAGCTTTCATTAATTCTTTTGCCTTGGTAGGATCAAATGTATAACCTCTTAATTTTTTGTAAGGATAACCTTCTTTTTCAAATGCTTCGGTATAAGGCACCATACCATAATCAGCCGATGTACCTTCTCCTTGAATAGTAAAATCGGCTATTTTGTGGCGATCGATAGCGAAGTTAAATGCTTGACGAACTTCTTTTTTAGCAAAAGCTGGGTTTGCTTGAATGTTAAAACCATAGTAATTAGTGTTTAGTGCAGTAGACGATATTATTTCGAATTCACTTGATTTATTTTTTGCGTTTTCTAATTTTCCCATTAATTCGCCAAACATTTCAACAGGTATGCGGTAAACCATATCTAAATTACCGCGTTTAAACTCTAAAATTTCGGTTTTTTTATCACGAATAAAACTCCATTTAATACCGTCTAAATACGGTAATTTATTTCCATTTTCATCAAAACCCCAATAGTTTTGATTTTTTTTCATAATAATTACTTCACCTTCTTTTACGGTTTCTATAAAAAATGGTCCGGTACCAACGGTTTTAATACGCATGTCATTACCATATTTTGCAACCGCTTCTTTGGCGTAAACATAACAGCCTGGCATTGCTAAAATATTTAAAAAGCTTGCGTCAGAGTTAATTAATTTAATTTTTAAAGTTGAATCGTTAATTACTGTAACACCCTTTACACCTGAAGCTTTACCAGTTTTTGAAGCTTCAAAGTTTTCGCTAGCGCCCTCCACTCTATTTTTAAAAGTTACCTCAAATTGATTGTTATTTGGGTCTTGCGTACATAATTTATCTAAACAGTATTTAAAATCATTAGCTGTAACGGTACGGCCTTTGCCTTGTGCAAAACAAGCATCATCGTGAAACACAGCGTTTGTACGTAAGTGGAATATGTATTCTGTTTGGTCAGCACTAATGTCCCAATTTTTTGCAATGCCTGGTAATAGGGTTAAATCGTTTTGATTGTATTTTAATAAGCCTTCATAAACTTGAGATGATAAATGGTACGAGTTTTGTTCGTTAATAGCAATGGGTATAAGGCTTTTAATGTTTTCAACTTCGTTTACACGTAATACTCCACCCATGTAAACACCGCCTTTAGCTTCGGAAGTAGCGTTTTGATCTGTTTTTGAATCGCCACCGCAAGATGTAAGTAATACCGCTAATGAAACAGTGGATGCTATAAAAAGTTTATTCATAATTAAATAATAACATTTAGTTTAAACAACAAATATATGTTTTTGATTGAAATTGTCTAAATTTTTATGCTATTATTTTACTTTTATTATCAAAAACAAAAAACCCTCATGCAGTTTACTACTTTGAGGGTTTTTATTTAAAGACAATTAAATTTAAATTTTATTTCACTTCTTCAAAATCAACATCGGTTACATTTTCGTTGGTTTTTTGTTCAGCATTTTGTTGTTGCTCTTGGTTTGCTTTTGCATCGCCTTGTTGTTGGTTGTTGGCGTTGTACATATCTTGACTTGCCGCTCCCCAGGCATCATTTATAACTTTTAAAGTAGCATCTATTTTTATGATATCTTTACTGGCATAGGCGGCTTTTAATTCGCTTAATGCGCTTTCAATGGCCGTTTTTTTCTCAGCAGGTATTTTATCACCAAATTCTTTTAATTGTTTTTCGGTTTGAAAAATCATACCGTCTGCTTCGTTTAGCTTATCAATTTCTTCTTTGGCTTTTTTATCGGCATCGGCATTCACTTCTGCTTCGCGCTTCATACGGTCAATTTCCTCCTGACTTAAGCCGCTCTTAGCTTCAATACGAATGTTGTGCGATTTATTAGTTGCTTTATCTTTTGCGCTTACGTTTAAAATACCATTGGCATCAATATCAAACGTTACTTCAATTTGTGGAACGCCACGTTGAGCTGGAGGCAAGCCGTCTAAATTAAACTCGCCTAATTTACGGTTATCGCGTGCCATTGGGCGTTCGCCTTGAAATACAACAATTTGTACGCTTGGTTGATTATCGGCTGCGGTACTAAAATCTTGCGATTTTTTTGTAGGAATGGTAGTATTACTTTCTATTAATTTAGTAAACACACCACCCATGGTTTCGATACCTAGAGATAAAGGCGTAACATCTAATAATAATACATCTTTTACATCGCCACTTAAAACGCCACCTTGTATAGCAGCACCTAATGCCACTACTTCATCAGGATTAACGCCTTTGCTGGGTGCTTTACCAAAAAACTTTTCAACAGCTGCAACTATTGAAGGAATACGTGTTGAACCTCCTACCAAAATAATTTCATCAATATCACTCGTTGATAGACCTGCATTTTTTAAGGCAGAAACGCAAGGTTTAATGGTACGTTGTATTAAACTATCGGCTAAGGCTTCAAATTTAGCGCGCGTTAAGCTTTTTACTAAATGTTTTGGCATACCGTTAACTGGCATAATATAAGGCAAGTTAATTTCGGTACTGGTAGCACTACTTAACTCTACTTTTGCTTTTTCAGCGGCTTCTTTTAAACGCTGTAAAGACATAGGGTCTTGACGTAAATCTAAACCTTCGTCTTTTTTAAATTCGTCGGCTAACCAATCAATAATTACTTGGTCAAAATCATCGCCACCTAAGTGAGTATCACCATCAGTACTTTTTACTTCAAAAACGCCATCGCCTAATTCTAGTACTGAAACATCGTGTGTACCACCACCGCAATCAAACACAACAATTTTCATGTCTTTGCCTTTTTTATCCATACCATAGGCAAGGGCAGCAGCAGTGGGCTCATTTATAATGCGTTTTACAGTTAAACCTGCAATTTCACCAGCTTCTTTAGTGGCTTGGCGTTGGGCATCGTTAAAGTAAGCAGGTACGGTAATAACGGCTTCGGTAACTTCAGTACCTAAAAAGTCTTCGGCCGTTTTTTTCATTTTTTGAAGAATGATTGCCGATACTTCTTGAGGAGTATATTTACGACCATCAATTTCTACACGGGGGGTATTATTATCGCCTTTTACCACTTTGTAGGGAACGCGACCAACTTCGCTACTAATTTCATCAAAAGTATGGCCCATAAAACGTTTAATTGAATAAACTGTTTTTGTAGGGTTTGTAATGGCTTGGCGCTTGGCTGGATCGCCTACTTTGCGCTCGCCACCATCAATAAATGCTACTACTGATGGGGTAGTACGCTTACCCTCGTTATTTGCTATAACCACCGCTTCGTTACCTTCCATTACGGCTACGCAACTGTTGGTGGTTCCTAAATCTATTCCTATTATTTTTCCCATTTTGTTATGTTTTTTGAAAATTACATAAAAGGGTTTTCAATAAATATGCCAAAGCAAATTTGTGCCAAACTGTCGTAAAAGTGAGGGAATTAGACTAAATAATGTCTTAAAAATCTACAAAAACGCAAGGAAAGTGTCAGTTTTTATTGGCAACCTGGTAAACCCCAACTGGGCGAGTTGTACTCAAAAAATTTATAAGAGCAGGTATTTGGGTTGCGAGCAAAATCGTTTTCAAAAACGTTATCGGTCTCTTTGCTAAAGGCTTTTGTGCTTCTAAAGGTAAAAATGCCAAGGGCAGCGCTATTATCAAAGTTAGAATATAAGGGCTTTTGTTGCGCAAGACTTAGTGATGGGGTGGTGTAATCTAAATAATCAGCATATTCTTGTGTAGAAGAATAAATAAAGTATTCTATTTTAAACACTCTACGACCTGTAATGCTGTTTGATAAACCCATTTTTGCAAGTTCTACGCCAAAGGCGGTAAATAATTCGGCGCTTCTAAAATCTAATTGTAAGCGGTTATTAAAATTGGGGTTAGAGTTGCCTTGTGAAGCATTTTTAGATAATTGATTGTTAAAAGGATAATCGATGTAACGATATATTTTTGTGTTATCAAACAGCGAATCGTAAAAATGTAAGCGCATTTTTACTTGATTTATTTTACCATCGCGTATTTTGTAAGAAAAACTAAGTTTACCAGTATTAGAGGCGCTATAATCTATATAAAACCCTGGGCAATACGGATAATTTAAACACAATGGAGCGGGGTAATAAGGGCCGTTAACAGTGGTTGAAATATCGGCATGAATGGTATCTACCGCTAACGATTTAGCAGTAAAAGTGGCATTTGTTTTTACATTTTTTACCGTTAAATGATACTCGCCACTGTTAAATAATTTATCAGAAGCAACGTACACACGTTGCGTGGTACTAAACGCCCCCGAATTGGTTGTGATTATAGAATCGTGAAAGGTAACGGTTTGGTTATTGTTTTGTGCCGCTATCGTTTTTGTTCCGTTAACAAAGCGTTCCAACGTTACCAATAAATCTCCAGCGTTGTAGTTAACCGAATCGGCTACTTTTGCCATTACGTTGGCATCACCTTCGCCTAAAAATACTTTGTTAATGCGTATGATTTGAATAGTTTCTTGTGGGTTTAATACGGCATAAATACTTGGTATTTCTTTATACGGTGCGTTTATGTTTAATTTGTTTTTACAGGTTGTAAGCGTAAAAATAATAAGTAAATAAAATATATTTTTTGTTAGGAGTTTCATTACAGACATAATAAAAACAAATGTAATTAATTTTTTGGCATAAAAATACAAAAAGCGCCTTGATATTAGAATCAAAGCGCTTTTAAATGGTAAAAGTATATTACTTAGAAATAACTAATTTTTCAGTAATAATACCTGTTGGGGTAGTTATTTTAACAAAATAAGTGCCTGTAGGCAAAGTAGCTAAATTTAATTGTATTTTTTCTTCAGCAATAGCAACGTTTTGAGAGGCAACTAAAGCACCAGTAATATTAATAACTTCTATTTTACTATAATTTTTTGCTGATGTTTCGATAATAACATTACCATCATTACTTGGGTTAGGATATAATTTAAGTTTAGCGTTTAAATCGTGGCTAATTAAACCAACACCCATCGAAAATGTAGCTGTACCTGTTATTAAAACTGAGTCCATTCTAAATGTACCACTTGATGTAAAACTTGCTCCAAATGAATTCCATGGGTAAATACGTAAAGTTGTTGGGGTAGATTGATTAGTGAAATTTGTACCTCCTAACGTAATACCAAAAAAATTGTTTGACGCAAAACCTTCAGGTGTAGCAGTTCCACTATAAATAGCACCATATTTCCAAAAGAAAACATTAGCCGCTGTACCTGTTAGTATAGAAACCAACGGAGCAGATGGCGAAGATGCTGCAGGACCAATGCCATTATAACTAGCAGGTAAATTAGCAGTATAACTATCTTTATTACTACGTACACACCAGCTACGAGGGCCATTTGCATTACGCGATGCTTGAAAATACATAGTATTTAAAGTAATTACATAATTTGAAGCTGGCGAAATAGTAATTTCATAGTTTTTAGTTGTACTTAAAGCACCGTACATTGTAGTATAAGTATCGTTTGGCGTAACAGAATAACCAGAAGGAAAGCCTCCCCAATTAAAAACACCTGCCGCTGAATTAGCATACGTACCTGTAGCCACGCCATTTGCAGTAAATGAACCCGAAACTACACCTGTAGCCATAGGGGCAGGGGTTGGATCGATACCTGGAGCACCTGGCGAACCATTTGTACAACTTGTAAATGGGAATAATAACGAAAACGATTGTGCATTAGAAATTTGGCAAGCTGCCACAATTAATGCAATTGAAAGTAATTTTTTAATCATAGTAATAAGTTTTTAAATTTACGGCAAATTTACACTATTATTTTTCATTCTAAAGTTAAGGCTATGTTAAACTACGGCAAAATACTAATACTTTGTAGCTTGTTATTAACAAATACGGGCTTTTGCCAAACCGAAAACGGTTTAGTAAATTGGTTAACATTTAAGGAAGCTCAAGTAAAAAATAAAATACAACAAAAACCTTTTTTAATTGATATTTATACCGATTGGTGCGGCTGGTGTAAGCATATGATGAAGACTACCTACTCTAACCCGAGTTTAGCTAATTATATAAATACTAATTTTTATGCTGTTAAATTTGATGCCGAAACTAAAGATACAATTGAATATAACGGTAAAATTTATAAACCTATTAGTAAAGATCCTAAAACCCCTCACGAATTAGCCATTAAGTTTTTAGGGCAAAGCTTAAGTTACCCAAGCACTCTATTTGTAACTAATAACTATGAGTATAATTTACTAACACAGGGCTATTTAGAAGATAAAAAAATAGAGCCCATTTTAGTATTTATGACTGAAAACACATGGCGAACTACCATTTTTGACGAATTTAACAAGCACTTTACAAATACGTTTTACGAAATCAACTTTAAAAAAATACCTGTAAAAATATATACTGTAAATGAAGTTGAGAAACTACAAAAAACAAAACCCAAAAAAGTATTAATAAATATTACTGCAAGCTTTTGTAACACCGGAAAAGTAATGGCTAATACAACATTTGTAGATACGAGCATAGCTAATTACATAAATAAAAACTATTATGTTGTTAATTTTGATGTGGAGCAAAAAGACACTTTAGTGTTTAATAATCAAAAATATTATAATACGCTTATTAATAATTTTCCGATGCATAATTTAGCCTTAAAATTATGTAATAATAAATTGGCCTTGCCATCGTTATGTATTTTAAACGAAGATTTAACCACTTTAGATGTTTTAAATTTTTACCAATCGCCACAACAAATAAAACCTATATTGCAGTACTTTGCCAGTAATAGTTATAAAACCAAAACCTGGGCTGAGTTTATTAAAAATTATTCTATAGATACCAAACCCACAAACAAAAAAAATAAATAATAAAAATTTAACCCCATAGCTCCCAGATTCTTTTTATACATTATAAATTAAACTTTTTAAATGAAAAGCGCTACAATTCATCACCTAAATACAGGTTTAATTATACTATCGTGTGTAATTGCGTTTTTTATTCCCTTCGAATTGTTTTTATTTTCGTATGGTATTTTAGGCCCACTACACTACTTAACAGAAATAGGTTGGTTGCACAAAAAAAATTATTTTACAAAAGGCAAATACGATTTTATTTTTTTAATAATTGCTTGCGTTATTTTAGTGTGGTGGAATTATAACCCACCAAAAAATTACGGGCTAACAGCCGATATAATTTTATTAAGCCTTATAAGCTGTATCGCTTTTGTATTTATTAAAGATTGGCTGTACCGCTTTGTAATTATTGTTTTAACGCTTTTATTTATTAGTGTTTTAAATAATGCACCACACTATTTTACATGGGTGGCCGTATTTTTACCCACCATTATTCATGTATTTATTTTCACCTGGGCATTTATGTTATTTGGGGTTTTAAAAGAAAAATCGTGGGCAGGTGCTATATCTATTATAGTATTAATTATTTGCTCTTTAATTTTATTTATAGTTCAGCCACAAGGTTTACAATATGTAGTTAGTGATTATTCTCAAAAAAGCTATCATCAGTTTACCGAATTAAATTTTAGATTAATAAATACATTTAATATGGATAAACTAACCAATATTAAACAAATTTTTACTACTAATGCAGGTTTTGTAATTATGCGGTTTATTGCATTTGCTTACACATATCATTACCTAAATTGGTTTTCAAAAACATCGGTAATTAAATGGCATTTAGTTCCTAAAAAAACATTAATTGCAACCATAGGTTTGTGGTTACTTTCAATTGCTTTGTATATTTACGATTATAATTTAGGCTTAGAGGTATTATTCTTTTTAAGTTTTTTACACGTATTTTTAGAATTTCCGTTAAACGTTGTATCCTTTACAGGCATTGGCAAAGAGGTAATGAGTTTGTCAAAAAAGAGATAAATTTATTAAACTAGCCACTTTATCTCTTTTAAATCGTACGCGTTTTCATTCCCTATATTATCTTGCAAAATTAATAAGCCACTTTTGTTAATTCCTTTTACCAAACATACTTTTAACTCATTCTTAATTTCAAAATTTAACCAAGTATTTAAGCCATATAAATGTTGTAAATAGTTTTGAGTTATACTATTTAATTTATTGCTTTTTAATTTTAAATAATAATTTTCTAAATGCTTACATAACAGCTTTAAAACAACAGCAATATCAAACGTATTACTACTTAATTTTTTTAACGATGTTGCATTTAACCCCTCAGTAAATAGTAGTTGATTTACGTTTATGCCAATACCTATTACGCTGTAATTAAGGGTAGAGTGTGTGATTATATTTTCAATTAATATACCTGCAATCTTTTTTTTGTTAACTAAAATGTCATTCGGCCATTTAATTTTTATGTCATATTGGCTATTGTTTAATAATTCAGCCATTAAGTCATAACAGGCTAAAGCCGTAATTTGGTATAAAAAAAATTGGTTTTTTAATTCTAAAAAGCTTGGTTTTAAAACAATACTTGTTGTTAAACTACTTGCTATTTGTGCCTCCCAGCTATTGCCACGCTGCCCCTTACCTTGGGTTTGGTTAGCGGCATGTATTACGGTACCTTCAGCTATATTAACGTTCTTTAACAGCTCTGTGGCATAACTATTGGTACTATCTACTTCGGGTAAAAATATAATATTCCTCCCAATAAAAAGTGTTTCCATTAAAGCAAAAACGTTAAATTTGTTGTTTAGTGTAAACTTAATAAAATAAAGAATAACAATTACATAAATGGCAAAAACTCCAGTAAAAAAAATAGCAGTAAAAAAAGTTGTAAAAACAGCTGTAAAAAAAGTAAAAAAAGCAACGCCTAAAAAAGCTGCTGTAAAAAAACTTCCTGCCAAAAAAAGAATAACAGATAAAGAGCGCGAAGAACGTGCAGCTAATTTTATAGCCAATAGCGAAAAGAAAAAAAACACTAAAACAAGGCCAAAAAAAATAGCAACTAAAGCAGAAACTATTTCATTATTAGATGCCATAGTTGAAGGTATGCAAGAACGAAAAGCAAAAAACATCACCATCTTAAACTTAACTAAACTCGAAAACAGAGTAACCGATTACTTTGTTATTTGCGATGCCGATAGTAATACTCACGTAAATTCTATTGCCGATAGTTTAGAAGATACTGTTTTAAAACTTTCGGGCGAAAAAGCATACCATAGCGAAGGGCACCAAAATAGCGAATGGATTTTAGTAGATTATATAAACATTGTAGCTCACGTTTTTTTACGTGATATACGCGAATACTACAATATTGAAGCGCTTTGGGGCGATGCCGAAATTACAACTATTGATAGTCATTAAATTTTAATGTTAACTCTATTGTTATAAACCAAACTATTAAAAAAACAACACAAAAATAAATTTGCAATCTTAAATCTGTAACCCAAAATGAGTAACGAACAAAATACCGAACCCACACCGCAAAACAATTCCAACACACCCGAAGACGAGCGTAAAAAACAGTTTGAACGAATGAAAGAAAAATTCAGCAAACAAAATTCACCCTTTGGTGGAGGAAGTGGTAATGGCGGCAATAATTTTTATTGGATATATGGCATTGTAATTGCCGTTTTATTGTTTATTGTGTTTTATGGCAATAATGCAAGTAGCCATTTGGTTGATGTTAGCCAAGGTAAATTTTTAAACGAAATGCTAGCCAAAGGCGATGTAACCGATGTTGCTATTGTAAATAAAACAATAGCGCGTATAAGTATAAACCCCGATAGTGCTTATAAATGCGATCGTTACAAAAATACTAAAGGCGTTTCGGTTTTTCCTGATAAAAACTACAAAGGCCCACATTTTGTGTTGACCATTCCATCTATTGATAATTTTTTATTAGCAATGGAAAAAACTCAAAACGATGCGGGCATTCCAAAAGATAAACAAGTATTTGCCCGTAGTGTTGAAGAAAGTAATTTTATGGCCGACCAATTACCATGGTTATTACCAATATTAATTATGGTAGTATTATGGGTAGTAATGATGCGTCGCATGGGAGGCGGCAGTAGTGGTGGTGGCCCAGGGCAAATATTTAATATTGGCAAAAGCCGCGCTACTTTGTTTGATAAAAATACAAATGTAAATGTAACGTTTAACGATGTAGCAGGCTTAGATGGTGCAAAAGTAGAAATTATGGAGATTGTAGATTTTCTAAAAAATCCAAAAAAATATACTGACTTAGGTGCAAAAATTCCAAAAGGTGCTTTATTAGTGGGGCCTCCGGGCACTGGTAAAACCTTATTAGCAAAAGCCGTAGCAGGCGAAGCAAAAGTTCCCTTCTTTTCATTAAGCGGTTCAGATTTTGTGGAGATGTTTGTAGGCGTTGGTGCATCACGTGTTCGCGATTTATTCCGTCAAGCAAAAGAAAAAGCACCGTGTATTATTTTTATTGATGAAATTGATGCCATTGGCCGTGCCCGCGGTAAAAATGCGGCTGCTGGTGGAAACGACGAGCGCGAAAACACCTTAAATCAATTACTAACCGAAATGGATGGTTTTGGTACAAACAGCGGCGTTATTATTTTAGCAGCTACTAATCGTGCTGATATTTTAGACAGAGCCTTAATGCGTGCTGGACGTTTTGATAGACAGATTTATGTAGATATGCCTGATTTAAACGAGCGTAAAGAAATTTTTGAAGTTCATTTAAAGAAAATTAAAATTGATGCTACGGTTGAAATTGAATTTTTAGCCCGTCAAACACCTGGTTTTAGTGGTGCAGACATTGCCAATATTTGTAACGAAGCCGCTTTAATTGCAGCACGTAGCAATAAAAAAACAGTTACCAAACAAGATTTTTTAGATGCTGTTGATAGAATTATTGCAGGCTTAGAAAAGAAAAATAAAATTATTACTGTACACGAAAAACGTGTAATTGCTTTTCACGAAGCTGGGCACGCCACCGTAAGTTGGATGCTAGAACACGCAAGCCCATTAGTAAAAGTAACCATTGTGCCACGTGGACGAAGTTTAGGTGCTGCTTGGTATTTACCCGAAGAACGTCAAATTACAACAGCCGATCAAATTATGGACGAAATGTGCTCTGCCCTTGGTGGCCGCGCTGCCGAAGAATTAATTTTTGGCAAAGTAAGTACGGGTGCGTTAAGTGATTTAGAAAAGATTACGCGTCAGGCTTACGCCAGTATTGTATACTATGGTTTAAACGATAAAATTGGAAACATAAGTTATTATGATAGTACAGGCCAAAGCGAATATAGTTTTAGTAAACCTTATAGCGAAAGTACTGCAAAAATAATTGACGAAGAGGTAAAGAAAATGGTGGATATTGCCTATGTAAAAACAAAACAAATTTTATTAAGTAATAAAGAGAAGCTTACCACCTTAGCCGAAAAATTATTAGAAAAAGAAGTTATTTTTAAGGAAGATTTAGAAGAAATATTTGGTAAACGCCCTTTTGAAAAACCAGAAGAAAAGTTTTTAGATAAAACAGCGGTTGTAACTCCTCCGCCATTTATTGAAAGCAATGCAAATACAACGTTATAAAAATTTACTTTTTATCACCTTTTAAAAAAAATCGCAATACCACTAATAAACAAAATATAATTAGTGCTGTATAGGAAATTAAATCGCCAAACCTTGAAAAAAAGGTTTGGCTTTTTTGTGGATACACTTTTTTCTCAATCACTGCTTCTTCCCACCAATTAGTAGCATTAGATATGTTTCCATACTCATCAATAAAACAACTTATGCCCGTATTAGCACAACGCGCAATTTCACAACGGTTTTCAATGGCTCGTAAGCGTGCAAAATTTAAATGTTGAATATAACCAGGGGTATTTTGCCACCAGCCATCATTAGTAATTATAAAAATAATATTAGCACCTTTTCTAATATACCCTGTTACAAAATCAGCATACACACTTTCATAACAAATTACTGGTGCAATTTTAATACCCGTTTTTTTATCTTCAAAAACGCTTCGTTCATTTTGTATTCCTAAACTTCCAAAAGTACCCCCTAACTCTATAGCAAAATTTTCCAATGGCTTTAATAATGTTGGAAAAGGCATTCGTTCCACTCCTGGTACTAATTTTGATTTATGATATATTTGAACCGATGAAGAATCTATTTGCATCGCAGAATTAAACACATCGTAATATAAATTATTTTCATCATCGTGGCGGGCAGTAGCTGTAATATCGTTTTTATTTTTATAATACGTGTAGGTATTACCTCCCGATACAATTTTTAGCTGAGGGTATTTTTTTAGCAAACTATCTCTAAACCAACGTATTTGTTCAGCATTAAAAATACCCGTTTCATTAATATTATCTGTAATAAATGTTTCTGGTAAAATTAAATAGTTGGTTGTAGTATTTATTTTTCCTTTTAATAAATATATTACTTTTAAAAATTGTGATTGATAATCAGACGTAAATTTGTCATTGTAAGGGTCAATATTCGGTTGAACAATAACACACGTTTGTCCGTTTATTTTTTGCGGGTTGGCTTTACGAATACACAAAATTAAATACGATATTAAAATAGGCACAATAATTATACTTGCTATTTTTAAAATTGGTTTCGAAATTATTTTTTTTACACTATTATTTCGTATCGTTTCAAAAATTAAAACATTTGTTGTTAGCACCCAAAGCGTTCCACCTGAAGTACCTGTATATTCGTACCATTGCACCCAAGTATGATTAAAAGCAAACACATTGCCAAGTGTAAGCCACGTCCAACTCATATCCCAAAGAGTGTGTATATGCTCAAAGGCAATCCAAATAGGTATAATTAACCAAATGCCCCACCATTTATTTAATTTATTTTTTAGAGTTGAAAAAAATACAAACGCAATAGTCATTAATGTTCCATTTGTTATAAATGCAGCTATGGCTCCACCAAACGAAGCGTATTGTACCCAATAAGTAACACTTATATTCCATAATAAAAAGGTTAAATAACAGTAGCCAATAAGTTTTAGTTTAGAATTTGCAACTAATTTATTTTCTAAAATAAACAGGGGTGCAAATGCAAAAAACATAACTATACTTAAATGCCAATACCAACTTAGTGTTAATAGCAAAGCAGACAAAAGACTTAATAATAATAAATTTATTTTTTTTGGCATACGCTACGAAGATAGAATTTTATATGATGCGATAAAAATTGCGTTAAAGTGAACATTTATAATGCAGCGATTTATTTTTCTACAAATAGACTCAAACTAAATAAAAACATGTTATCAATTTAAATTTTGATAACTATATCTTTTATCAAATATGAATTCTTTATCCGTTAACGTTAAAAGAAATGCTATTATATCTACTTTTTCGTTTGATGATAGTACAATTGGTTTTTGTAATTCTTTTGGCAATGTTTTTGATGCTTTAATTGATGAGGTATAATGATTTAATACCTCAGATAATTTTTTAAAACGCCCATCATGCATATAAGGAAATGTAAATTCAATATTTCTTAATGTTGGAATTTTAAACTTAAGAGAATCCGTTGATTGTTTAGAAATTTTATATTTCCCATAATCATTTAACTTGGTATCTAGTGAGATTCCGTTATTCGCAAACTCATTATTGGTAAAAAGAGGTTCTGTATGGCAAACTGAACAATTTTTTTTAAATAATTTATACCCGTTTTCTTCTTGAGGTGTAAATGTTTGCTCTTTCCGCATTACCTTATCGTATTTTGCATTAGCGCTAATAATAGTTAGCAGAAATTGTGAAATTGATTTTAGTGTATTTTCTCCAGTTGCTACACTATCTCCAAAGGCACGCTTAAAAAGTTGACGATACTTTTTCAAAGCATTAATTTTTTTTATTACTTCATTAATATTACTCCCCATTTCAGAGGGGTGAGAAATAGGCGCTAGTGCCTGAACATCTAAATTATTAATTGCTCCATCCCACATAAACGTTTTTTGCCAGGCTAAATTCATTAAAGCCGGCGAATTACGAGTTCCAATGCTATCATGAATTCCATGACTTAAAGCATGATCGATATGAGTAAATGCTGAATATTGTGAATGGCAGCTAGCGCAGGAGATGGTATTATCTTTTGAAAGAATAGGATCATAAAATAAAATTTTTCCTAATAAAATTTTTTCTTTTGAAATGGGATTTTTTAAAAAATTATACGTAGGCTTTGGCCATTTTTTTGGGGTAAAAAAAATAGGAACTTCTACAACAAAAGCAAAAAACAAAAATGCAATAAAAATTATAATTACTCGTTTCATTTAACTTTAAAACATTTAATAGCTAATTGCGAAAATTCTAAAGCTTTAATACTTGGTGACATGATATGATTTTGCTTTGAAAAATCAATTTCTGATAAAAATTGTACTATATCAAACACAATATCAATTTTACTTTTATCAGTAATAGGTAAAGTTGTTGTTTGAATTGAATAGTGTGGCTGAAGATAGCCCCCTAAGTGAAATTGAAATTCTTTTTTTGGATTAGAAACTAAATTACTTTTACCTTCTATTTTAAAATTTATATAACCACTTTGCCATGCCCAATACATCCCTTTTGTTGGATCAAGATCACCACCCATTACCCCTGAAACATTAGTTAAACTATCAATACCAAGATTGAATTTAATTTTATCAAAATTAAATTTTGTTGGAACTGTAAGTGAAAAAGTTTTGTTACTACTATCGGCAGAATATAAATGAAAGCTTTCCTTTTCGCGCCAAATAATTTTACTATTTTCAAATAACTCAATGCCTGAAATATAAAACTTAAGTATTTCAATTGATACCGTATTCCCATTTGGAAGGTGATACATTGAATCATTTATAATAAAATTAGTTTTACCGAAAACAGTTTTAAAACTAATTAGCACTTGCCTTGTTTGACATTGTGATGTTTTACAAAATAAACATAAAAAAATTACACCTGTCAGTTTTTTAAAACTTGACAGGTGTAATAAACTAAATATTTGAAATTTTTGGTTGATTTTATATTTTATTCTATTTTAAAATAGTTACTTTTTTAGAAATTTTATTTCCACCTTCGCTAACTAAAGTTACAATATATTCTCCAGCATACAAGGTTTTAGTATCAAAATAAACAATAGTGCTACCTTTGTTTAAATTTGTTTTTGTTATTAGCTTACCTATCAAATCTGTTAATAGTACTTCGTAATTTTCGGTAACTAAATCAGTAATTTGAACCGCAATAATTTCACTGGTTGGGTTTGGAAATACAGTTACCTTTGCATCATTAATATTTTTTTTAGTTAACCCTGTTGTAGTTGTATAAGTAATTACCGATTCTGTAATTGATGTAACTTTTGTTGCAACTTTAGTACCATAATAGGTTGGTCCTACTAAATATGGATAGGCTGAATTATGATTAGCATCAACAGTAGCAAAATAACAATACGTACCAGCAGGATATTCAGGCGTTACACAAAAACGACCATTATGATCATCTAAATAATCAGTTGCAGTAGGGGCTGTATAAGTATAATCTTCTTTAAAATATCCTATAGGATAAGTAGCGCTAACGGCTGGGCCTGTAGATGTGGCCACAGCGCCTGTATATAATGTTGTACGAGTTGTAATAGAGCGTAAACTCCAACTAGATTTCATTCTAACAATTGGCCCAGTTCCATTTGTATTTTGGTAGGCATAAGCACCATATACAGGGAAACCATCGTAAGCAAAACCAATGAGTGGCGAATGAGCAGAAGAATTTATTACATATAAACCATCAGCATCGTACAAATTACAAATTGTAGAGGTTACAGCAATATCTAGCTTAAAAGCACTAGGGTTTTGATGGTGATGATAGTTACCCATTGCAGGATGACCTTTAGAACAGTCAAAGCCAGCTTTTTCAGCAACCACAGCATCTCTATTCCAAACACCATCACCCATACCGCCAAGTGGCCCTCCTGCTAAGGAATTTGAAGAACTTTTCCATGAAACACCATCTCTGTAATCAAACATCGCAACACCATTAATAAAAACACCAATGTTTCCACCCGATGTTGGGGTAAGCGAACCTGTATTTTGAACGGGGTTTAACGGAAATTTAAAAATAGCATTTTGGTTGCTTGTTAACGAGGGATTCCCGTCTAAAAATGGCCCTGTAATATAAGACGGTACACCTTGCGTAATGGCATAAGCGTAATTTGCAGAATATTGAACCGTTTGCACATTAGCAGTTAATGTGGCATCATTAATTGGTGTGGGATTGCCAGAAACGTAATGTCTTCCTTTTACAGTAGTATTTTGTAACCAGGCAGTAATTACAGGATTAGTTTGCGAAATAGCTATTAAGCTACTTGTTAATACGAATAAGGTAAAAATTGTTTTCTTCATAGTTTTTATTTTAAATTGAGATGGTATTTTATATTTTAGATGTCAAATTTTGTTAATACTTGCGTTAATTGTTTTTTATTTTTTTGGAGGTGATGGAGAAAATAAATGAGTTAAATCATCTACCAGTTTATTGTAAAACTCCATTTGATTTGTTTTACAAATACTTTTTATTTTTTGAAAGTGATCTAAATTTAAATTATCAATCGCTTTTTGATTGTCAGCGATTACCAAAATTAAACTGTCTGCTTCAATTTTATTTATTAAATTTTCCTTTAATAATTCATATAATTTATTATGTAAATCTCTTGAGTTTTTATTCAGTTCTCTACTTTTAGCTCTGTGGTCTTCCACTAATTCGCTATATTTTTTTTGTTGAGATTCGTCAAAATGTAAGCGGTCTATTATTATTTGTTTTGGGCCTTCGCCAGCTGCGCCATGCATAATAGGTTTTCGAGTAAATATAAAAGTTAGTGCTACTATGTTTAGTATAAGTAGACTAATAATAACGAGGATTAATAATTTTACCTTATTCATGTTAATTGTAGTTTACATTATTCTCATTAAATAATTTAAAGGTAGTTGAAAGCGCTTTTAAATCCTCTTTTGAAGGTGAATTATTAACTGACTTAAAAATAAAGATATTTAAAATAAATAATAATAAAAATGCTGAAGCAGACAAAAAAGCCCATTTTATGGGTACTACTATTTCTTGCTTTCTTCCTATTCTATTCAAAATTTTAGAATATAAATATGGATTAACCTCAACAGACTGAATACCATTTAAGCTATTTTGTATTTCATTAAGCCATTTATCTTTTGCAATCATACTTGATTAGATGTTTAATAATTAAAAAACTTGCGTTTACTTTTCGTTTTTATTATAATAATTTAGTAATAATTTTTGTAAATTTTGTTTTGCCCTAAATAGTAGTGATTCGACTGATGAAATAGATAAATTCATCACCTCTGAAATTTCAGCATAACTTAAATCTTCTACTTTACTCAATATAAATGCCGTTTTTTGGTTTTCGGGTAATTTTTCAATGGCTAAAAATAAAATAGCGGCTCTTTCCTTATTCTCTAACTGAACACCTGGATGGTAAAAGTGTTTAGGCTCGTTTTTAATACTATCTTCTTCATTCGTAAATAAGTGTTGAAAAAATGTAAAACGTTTTTTGCGTTTTTTCATACGGATATGCTCTAAAGACTTTGTAATAGCAATCCGATAGACCCAGGTATATAATTTTGATTCCCCTTTAAATTGTTGAATGGATTTATAAACACTCAAAAAAACCTCCTGAGTTACATCTTCGGCATCTTCTGTATTTTGTAATAAGCCAAGGCAAGTATTATAAATTTTTTTTTGAAAGTAATTCACAAGAAATTTAAAGGCAGACGCATCACCCTCTTTTAAATTTTTGATAATTTCTTGTTCATTAAGCACAAAACAATAATAAGATATAAAAAATTAAAAACAAATATTAGTATACTTTATTTATTTAAATAATTAAAAAGAGTACCCAAACTGCATTGTAATAATTAATGAATTAATTAAAGAGTTTTTTGTAACTACATAATCTTTATCCATATAATATTTAGGATTATTTTTTATGTAATCGTTTTTATATCTTCCTAAGGCAAGATTAGTTAAAAAACTAAAACCATTATTGCTTCTTACAATAAAACCTATATTTCCATAACCATAATATTTATTTAAAGTAAATTCATATTGTTTATAAGCTCCATCAAACTGAGAAAATCTAGCTAGTATTCCAACAAAGAAAAATGATTTTTGAGAAGTGGAAAAATTATAATTAACCCCTATTCGAACATCTTTATTTTTGTGGCTCAAAACATAGTTAAAGTTATGTTCGATTAAAATACCATTACTAAAGCTTGAAAAATTATTGTTTACATTAAAGGCGTATGATGCAGATACGCTGATTCTTGGCCTATAAAACACTCTGACATAGGTTAAACCTAACGAACCATCAATAAGTTCGAAAGGGTTACTATACAAAACATTTTTCTTTAATACCTGTGGGGGTTTTTCAACTAACTCAAATGGTTCATTACTTTCAGTTTGAATTTTAAAAAATTCAATGCTACTATTTTTATAAATTATTTTTAAAACTAAATTTTTTGATACAACATAAACTGGTCCTGATAAAAATGAAAATAATTTATACTTAATCTCAGTAGGATTTATTTCGGTTACAATAGCTTCAACAATTTTACCACTTCTATAAAAAACACTATCCTGTGCCATTAAGCCCAGATTTATAAAAATTAAAAATATTTGAAAACTAATTTTCATTAACCAAATTATTTATTAAAATAAATACAATTGAAAAAATTAATAACTCAAATTAGGGCCTAGCCATTTTTCTATTTTATCAAAGTCTTCGCCTTTTCGTTTGGCATAGTCTTCCACCTGTTCTTTATTTATTTTTCCTATTCCAAAATAATGCGATTGTGGGTGTGCAAAATACAAACCACTAACTGCAGCTGTTGGCACCATTGCTAAACTTTCGGTTAAAATTATCCCAGTATTTTTTTCTACGTCTAACAATTTCCAAATAGTTAATTTTTCTAAATGATCGGGTTGTGCCGGGTAACCTGGAGCAGGGCGAATACCTGCGTATTCTTCTTTTATTAAATCTTCGTTTTTTAAATCTTCGTTTTTTGCATAACCCCAATATTCTTTACGAACTTTTTTATGCATTAATTCTGCAAAGGCTTCTGCTAATCTATCTGCCAAGGCTTTTAACATAATTGCGCTGTAATCATCATGGTCAGCTTCAAAACGTGCCACGTGTTCATCAATACCAAAACCTGTTGCAAGAGCAAAAGAGCCAATGTAATCGGTGGCTGAGCTTGTCGAAGCCACCATGGGTTTAGGAGCAATAAAATCCGCTAAAGCAATATTGTATTGCCCAGCAGGTTTTTTACTTTGTTGACGTATTGAGTGGAAAGTAGCGACTACATTTCCTTTTTCATCATACACTTCTGTATCATCATCATTTACAGTATTTGCAGGATAAATACCAATAACTGCTTTTGCTTGTAACCATTTTTCGGAAATAATTTTATTTAACATCGCTTGAGCATCGTTAAATAATTTAGTTGCCTCTGCACCGCGTGTTGGGTCACTTAAAATTTTTGGGTACGACCCTTTCATTTCCCAACTTATAAAAAATGGCGTCCAATCAATATATTCAGCTATTTCTTTTAAATCATAATTATCATAAACTTTATTACCAATAAAATTTGGTTTTGCTATTTCTGTTTTATTCCAATCAATTGGGAATTTATTTTGGCGTGCCTCTACCATAGAAATTAATTTATTTTGCGATTGAGCATTTTTATTTTGCTCGCGCACACGCTCGTAGTCTTTATTAATGTTAGCCATAAAATCATCACGCAACTCATTTGAAATTAAACTGCTTGCTACTGGTACTGATTTACTGGCATCATTCACATGCACCACCGGACCAGAATAATTTTGTGCAATTTTAACGGCGGTATGTACTTTAGAGGTTGTAGCCCCACCAATTAATAAAGGGGTTTTAAATCCTAAACGCTCCATTTCTTTGGCTACATAAACCATTTCGTCTAAGGATGGCGTAATTAATCCGCTTAATCCAATAATATCAACATTATGTTTTTTGGCTTCAGCTAAAATTTTATCGCAACTTACCATTACGCCAATATCTATAATTTCGTAGTTGTTACAAGCTAACACAACGCCAACAATATTTTTTCCAATATCGTGTACATCGCCCTTTACAGTTGCCATTAAAATTTTGCCAGCATTAGTTCTTCCATCGCCCACTATTCCTGCTTTTGCGTTGGCTTCCTTTTCTTGTAATAAAAAAGGTTCTAAATACGCCACTGCCTTTTTCATAACACGCGCACTTTTTACAACCTGTGGTAAAAACATTTTTCCTTGTCCAAACAAATCGCCAACAATGTTCATTCCATCCATAAGGGGACCCTCAATTACAAACAAAGGTCGCCCTAATTTTAGTCGTGCCTCTTCTGTATCCGCATCAATGTGTTCGACTAAACCTTTTACTAATGCATAGCTTAAACGAGATTCAACAGTACCTTTACGCCACTCCTCATCTTTCTCTGTTTTTTCTTTAGTAATGCCTTTTAACGATTCTGCATGATCTACTAAGCGTTCAGTAGCATCGTCTCTGCGATTTAATAAAACATCTTCTACTAACTCTAATAATGTTTTATCAATGTCATCGTACACTACTAATTGTGCAGGATTAACAATTCCCATATCCATTCCGTTTTTTACAGCATGGTATAAAAACGAGCTGTGAATGGCTTCACGCACATGATCATTTCCTCTAAACGAAAATGAAACATTACTTACACCACCGCTTACTTTGGCATGAGGTAAATTTTCTTTAATCCATTTTGTGGAGTTAAAAAAATCTAAAGCA